>NZ_JARVCN010000499.1:0-53514 GCF_038442745.1 Crocosphaera sp. Alani8 | reverse complement strand
TAAAGACGGGCAAACTAAATCCCACCCTTAAAAGCGGTGGGCTTTGTTTGCAGATATCTGTAAACCTGAGTTCGGAGTTAGGAATTCAGTCTTGAAATTTTCTTATATCGAACTCAGGTTGTAAAGTTTTATCATTAGTTAAAAGAAAAATTTAGGCAACCTAACCTAACATAGTTTGAACAAGCTGTAAAGCTGGTTTAACTAATTTCATTTCCTCATCTTTTAATTGTTTACTCATTACTTGACCCATCATTTTATAAGTAAAATTAGATGGATTTTCATCTTGGAAAGCTCTCATTATTATGCTTTGCCACAAAAGGGTGCCACGTAACTTATCTTGTTCGTTGAATAACATAGCTGTGGCTAAAAAACGCATCGTATGTTTTCGATCTCGTTCGCAAATAGATGAGAAATCTTTTCCGCATTTATGAAATACGTCCGGGTTTTCAGACTTAAGTTGAACGTCTATTTGTTCGGTAATTTCCTTCTCATTGTCTCGTATGGTACTGTACGCATCAATACGACTATCAATTTCTTCTAGATAGTCTTTCAGAAATTCTAATTCTGCATCATTAGCGTAGCGTCCTTCGCATTCTTGAGCAAGTTTTGTCAGTTGAGTTAACATTGTTCTAACCATAGGTTACGGGAGGTTATCTCTATCTTTCCCAAATTCCTAATATTCTTAGACATTTTCGGTTAATAAATTTAATTAACTGTTGACCACGTTGTATAAGGATGTTTAGTTAAGTTAACATTATAGTATCTCGAATCATGGCTAACTTCTTCGCCAACCCAGGTAGGAATATTGATGATTTGATTTTCATTTTGTAATTCTACCTCTGCCATAATTAGTCCTTGATTTTCCCCTTGAAATTCATCAATCTCCCAAACTAAATTATCATAGTTTACTTTATAACGAATTTTCTCAATTAAAGGGCGATCGCATAAAGTATCCACCATAATTTGAGCGTCTTCTAAAGGGATAGGATACTCAAATTCATTGCGACTAATTCCTTCGCTTTTACTTTTAATCGTTAAATAAGCTTCATGGCCAACAATTCTGACTCGGATGGTTGTCATTCTATCTGCTGCTGCGATGTAACCTTGTTTATACACCTTTCCTGTTCCTAAACAACGCCAATCATCATTAATTACTAAGAATTTACGCTCAATTTCAATCGCCATAATTGTCAACTAAAAGTAAAGAATATTAATAGTTTAAACTTTCTGCAACCGATTTAATCTAATATACAGCTAAGCCCTCAACTAATATTATCTCAATGTTTACCGATTTTCAAAACCTAACGGTAGAAACATCAGACCTTAAAATCAATCTACTTAAAGGAGGAGAAGGATACCCAATTTTATTGCTACATGGTTATCCTCAAAATCGTATGATGTGGCATAAAATTGCTCCAAGATTAGCCAAATATTTTGCTGTCATTATACCTGATCTAAGAGGTTATGGAGACAGCGACAAACCATCAGGAATGCCCAATCATTATAATTACTCTAAACGGGTGATGGCACAAGATCAAATAGAAGTTATGGAGCAATTGGGATACAAAGAATTTTACCTAGTGGGACACGATCGCGGCGGAAGGGTTGCTCATCGTTTAACCTTGGATTATCCTCATAAAGTTAAAAAGTTAGCTTTATTAGATATTGCCCCAACATATCAAATGTACAGCGAAACCGATCAAGAATTTGCTACTGCTTACTATCACTGGTTTTTTCTTATTCAACCTTTTCCTTTTCCTGAAACTTTAATTAATAACAATTCTGACTTTTTTTTGACCCATTGTTTACGCAGTTGGAGTAAAACTGAATCGGCGTTTACTCCAGAAGCAATGGCGGACTATTTAAGATGTTTTCGTGATCCTCGAACCGTTCACGGAACCTGCGAAGATTATCGAGCCTCTGCTACCATTGATTTAGAACACGATCGCCAAGATCAAGAAAAAAAAATAGAATGTCCCCTATTAATATTATGGGGAAATAAAGGAGTTATGGAAAAAAAATACGATGTTGTGAAAAGTTGGCAAAAAAAAGCTGTCAATGTTCGAGGAAAAGCACTAAACTGTGGACATTTTTTACCTGAAGAATCCCCAGAAGAAACCTATAAATCTCTGGACAAATTTTTAAGAATAGATTAATAATCTGAATATTGAAAGAGACGCTATAGTTAGCGTCTCTGGTAAAGTGTCATGGTATATAGACTAGAGATACAAGCTTTTAGAAGCCCATACCCATGCCGCCCATGCCGCCCATGCCACCCATGCCGCCCATGCCACCCATGCCGCCCATGCCGCCCATATCGGGGGCTGCAGGGGGTTCTGGTTCAGGTTTTTCTACCACTAAAGCTTCTGTGGTTAAGACCATACCAGCAATAGAAGCCGCATTTTGTAAAGCAGAACGAACCACCTTAGCCGGGTCAATAATACCACCTGCTATCATGTCTTCAAACTCGCCGGTTAGGGCATTGTAGCCGATGTTAAAGTCCGTTTCTCTGACTCGTTCGACAATGACAGAACCCTCTAAACCAGCGTTATTAGCCAATTGACGCAAGGGTGCTTCTAAAGCCTTCCCTACTAAATCAGCAGCTACTTTTTCCTCAGCATTAGTGAGGCTATTTTTGTATTCGGCTACTTTAGAAGCTAAGTAAATTAAGGTAGTACCACCCCCAGGAACGATCCCTTCGTCTACCGCTGCTTTAGTAGCATTGAGGGCATCCTCGATGCGTAGTTTACGATCCTTTAACTCGGTTTCTGTGGCAGCACCCACTTTAATCACAGCAACCCCACCGGCTAACTTAGCGATACGTTTTTGTAGTTGTTCGGTGTCAAAACTAGAGTCTGTGGCGGCCAGTTCTTTACGAAGTTGATCAGTGCGTTTTTGTACCGCAGCTTTGATTCTTTCATCGGTACTGGCAACGATAGTGGTGTTATCCTTATCAATGTTAATTTTGGTGGCTTGTCCCAACATATCCAAGTCCACGGTATCTAGACTTAAGCCTACTTCTTCGGAGATAACGCTACCACCTGTCAGAATGGCAATATCTTGTAAGACTGCTTTACGTCTTTGCCCAAAAGAAGGGGCTTTGATAGCAGCCACGTTTAATACCCCTCTGGCCTTGTTGACAACTAGGGTGGCTAAAGCTTCCCCTTCTATGTCTTCAGCGATGATTAATAGGGGTTTACCCGCCCGAGCAACATTTTCTAAAATGGGAACTAAATCGGCGATCGCACTAATTTTTTTATCGGTGATCAAGATTAAAGCATCTTCAAATTCCACTTGCTGCCGTTCTTGATCGGTGATGAAATAGGGGGAGAGATAGCCGCGATCGATCTGCATCCCTTCCACTACATCCAACTCTGTACTCAGAGACTTGGATTCTTCTACGGTGATCACCCCATCTTTGGTGACTTTATCCATAGCCAAAGCGATCATGTCGCCTACTTCTTGATCGTTACCAGCAGAAACA
Organism: Crocosphaera sp. Alani8; assembly: GCF_038442745.1. Classification (NCBI taxonomy): domain Bacteria; kingdom Bacillati; phylum Cyanobacteriota; class Cyanophyceae; order Chroococcales; family Aphanothecaceae; genus Crocosphaera; species Crocosphaera sp. Alani8. The sequence continues at coordinate 50,030 of NZ_JARVCN010000499.1, read as the reverse complement.
CTAGCTACTTGGGCGATGGCTTCCCCTTCTACGGGTTTAGCAATATTTTCGATTTCTTTGACCAAATAAGCCATGGTTTTTTCCATACCACGACGTAGGGCTACAGGGTTAGCCCCTGCGATAACGTTTTTCAACCCTTCTTTGATCAAAGCTTGACCAATAACTGTAGCGGTGGTTGTTCCGTCGCCGGCAACTTCTTTGGTTTTCGAGGCAATTTCTTGGATTAATCTTGCCCCTGTATTTTCTAGGGGATCTTCTAGTTCAATTTCTTTGGCAACGGTGATCCCGTCGTTAACAATTTGGGGTGCGCCAAATTTTTTCTCCAATAATACGTTACGGCCTTTGGGACCGAGGGTAATTTTTACGGCATCAGCTAGGGAGTTAACCCCTTGTTCTAATGCGCGTCTCGATTCATCACTAAATGAGACAATTTTTGCCATCTTTGTCTAGTTACTCCTATAACGCCTTCTAATGGGACTTCTGGCAATGATTCAGACCAGGGTTGCTTTTTTCCCACTTATGTTAATTTAGCACTCTTATGTTATGAGTGCTAAGGGTCTAGGTCAAAGAATGGGAAAGTTTTTCTTAAGGAATGGAGGTAAGGTGTGGAAGTTTAGGTAATTAAGGTGAGGATATCTAGAAACCTGAGTTAGGTGTGCGGCGATTTCCGGCCAAAAGGAGGTTAAAATCCAGGTGAAAAGCGGGAGTGCATTCCACACTCTTCATAATTTCACTCAAAGATAAACTTTTCGCTGGTTGACCAGTTTGAGGAGCATGAGAAATTAACTGTTTGTGCTATTGGGGTTCAGATATTTGGCAAAAATCATCTAAGTGGCAAAACAAAGCATCTATACTCAACATAGGCAGGATTTAGTGACACTCCTCCCGACGCTGATCCAGTGGGTACAGCGCGGGGCTTCTCGCAGGGAAGCTAAATCATTTAGTTATTTTCAGCTTACTACTACTTACTTTTCTTATACCAAACTCAGGTTCTAGCTAATTAACCAGATTTGATATGATGAGTTTACTTATAGTGTTAATAGCTGAAAAATCATGAATAAACCGAGTTTTTTTATTGTCGGAGCCCCTAAGTGTGGTACTACTTCCCTATGTAAATACTTAGAACAACATCCAGATATTTTTATTCCTTCTATTAAAGAATTGTATTATTTCTGCACAGATTCAACTGGAAAAAAAAGAGCGAATACCCTTGAAGAATACTTGAGTTTTTTTGAGGGTGGAAAAGGAAAATTATGTGGCGAAGGTAGTGTTTGGTATCTCTTTTCTAAGGAAGCCGCCTCAGAAATATATAAGTTCAACCCAGAAGCTAAAATCATCATCATGCTCAGGGAACCTGTGTCTCTAATGTATTCCTTACACAGTATGCACCTAGCCAACGGTTCTAATGAAGATATCTTAGACTTTAAACTTGCCCTGGAAGCAGAAGAGGATAGAAAGCAAGGTAAAAGAATCCCAGAAAAGTGTTTTCGCCTAGAAGAACTATTGTATCGGGAAGTAGTTAAATTCACAGATCAAGTCAAAAGATACTTTGATACTTTCGGTCGGAATCGGATACATGTAATCATTTTTGATGATTTCCAAGTTGATACAGCGAAGGCATATAGGGAGACTCTTGAATTCCTTGATGTTGAACCTGATTTTGTCCCTAACTTAACTCCCAGAAATACTAACAGACAAGTGCGTAACGCCTTTTTGCAACAGCTTACTATCAAGCCACCTACAAATGTTCTGGAAATTGGCAAGTATTTTCTCCCTTTTCCTCGTTCTGTGCGTCGGAATCTACTTAAGAAGTTCAAAAAGTCTATAAGACGTTCCAATATCCAGAAAGCATCTCGTCCACCTTTAGATCCAAAACTACGCCAGAGTTTGCAACAAGAATTTGCCGCAGAAATAGAAAGGCTTAGTGCTTTGCTGGGGCGCGACTTAACTTACTGGAGCAAGGATTAAGGATTAAAAAGAATTGTTTTCGGTAACTTGACTTGACTTTTTTTGAATAATTTAAAATTGCTGTCTCATTGTGGAGATCGCTGTTTTATGAAGCTTTCCTGGCTGAAGATCGGGAGATTTATATTGTCACTCATTACCATAACTTCTACCTCGCCATTGTTTGGGGGTTTGTAAAGAGGATAAAAAGATTCTCAATACAGCGAAGGGATCGGCTAAAGGCGATAACCAAAATAATAATGATTTAACAGATAAAGACTTATCTTTGTAATAGGAAGGAAAGACAGCAAACAGTAAGGAAAAACGAATAATAACTAAGAGAAGATTTAATGCGATCGCTAATTCTAAACTGAGGAAATGATAACCCACCAACCAAAAACTAAGGAAAATAACTAACAAAAATAAAGGTAACCCTTGAGTTAATGATAATAAAGCTACATCACCCCAAACTTGAGGAGTGGAAGCTGCATCTTTGAGATCCAGCGATCGCCCCCATTCTTTCCAGGTTTCTTTAATCCCTTCGTACATCCTCACCCGGATCAGGTTTTTCCCGTCCAAAAAACCCACCTTAAATCCCTGTTTAGCTGCCTCACGGGCTAAAGTAACGTCATCGCAGAAAGAACCCGCAGCGCAGGTATAACCGTCTAATGCGGCTAAAACAGAACGACGAGAAAGAAAACATTGACCATTGGCCATTACCCTTTCTGGTTTTTGGTTTCTCACCCCGGCCGAATCAAAACGATACAATAATGTCATCAATAAAGCCGGTTGTAACCACCATTCCCCTGCATCTTTGAGGATAAACTGAGGGGATAAGGAGACAAGATCGTAACCCTCTTCCTCCGCAGCTTTGACTAAACTAGCCACTAACCCCCGTTGGGGTTGGGTATCGGCATCGATGCCTAATACCCATTCGCTACGGGGAGAACTGTACAAAAATCCATTATGTAATGCCCAAGGGCGGCCAACCCATCCTGAAGGCAAAGGATCATCGGTGATCAGACGAAAACGAGGATCTTTCACTCCTGCGTTTTTTACTAGTTCTTGGGTGCCATCTTGAGAATGACTATCGACAACGATAATTTCTCGCACTTCATAAGTTTGTTGTCCTAACCCCTCTAAACAGGGTGAAATACGTTCTACTTCGTTGAGAGTAGGAACCACCACACTTACTTTGCCCAGCATTTCAGGATTGGCTGGTTGGGGTTTTAGGGGTGGACGACGTATAGCTCCTTTGAGCAAACGGGACAATAAAATTAAGGTTGCTGTTCCCTGGAACAGTAATACAAGCAAGGAAATAACGCCGATAACCGTATCATTCAACAAAATAGAAGACTCCATGATCCATAATCTATTGTCAATTATCCGTTATTGAATGACACCTTTACCAAATTTTCTGGGATAGTGTCTGTTTGCTTATCCGCAATACGGTACAGTACCACAACAGGAAGTAAACCGACGATCAACCCCAACAAAACAGGGATGTAGATGCCGGCTGCTAAACTCATGATCATGGCAAAGGCAAAATTGCTAACATATATGGCTAGGGGTAGTCCTAGGTTGCTTTGAGGGAAATTAAAGGGTTTGACTTTCCAAATTAAAGTAGCAACGCTCATAAACACTGCACCAGTACCGAACCAACCGGCAAAGTTTTGGTAGGGCATACCAAAAAATGCTCCAGGTTGTTCCCAGATCCAGAAGGGCATGGTAGTTTGACTCATGGCTGGATCTAAAACAAAATCCCAAGCAGTCAAGAAAATAGCACCGAGGATAATGGAAGCCAATAGCTTCAACCAATTTTGAGAAATTTTATTATTTAATCCTGCTCTAGCGATTAAATAAGCACTAAATCCTAAATAAAACCAAGATAAGGGGATTGTGAAAGGAACTAAACCGGCAATTTTGTACCCTAGCCCCGTTAAATATCGATATTCACCAAAGGGAAATCCTGTACTGGTTCCGAGTAATTCGCTGGTGAGGGAAATACCTAGGGCTGGCAACATAAAGCCTAAGAAATGCCAAGTCCCAAGGGTACGATAGGCATACACGGCAACTGCCGACATTCCCAATAACATATACATTACGCCACCGCCAGCCATAGACCAAGCAAAGGCAGTTTTGCCAATAGGCGGTAAACTAGCAATAAAATCAGGATTGGGTAACACTAACAATAATCCGGCTAAACCAAAGGCCATAGATAAAATGTGGCCTATTGCAAGGGTGCGTTCTACGCGGGTAAGGGTAGTCATGAGTTTTCTATGAATGTCTATGAGCTAAACTCTAGTTTACAAAACTTTACGAAAAAAAGATAATACCTAATAGTTCAGTTGGGATGAGATTAACTGCGATGCGCAAGAAACTGAGTTAGGTGTTGGGAGTTTGCAGTTAAATCTTTTTCAAGGAGAGAATCAGTGTTTGATACTCCTGAACTTAAGAAGAGACTCTGGGGAGGAAACCTCGGCGACAGATTTTCTCTAAATCTTCTCATATCGAACCCAGGTATTCAATAGTTATTCCATTTGAAATAGTCTACTTTTTTGGCTTCTCTAAAAATAGACCAAACCTAATAATCGTCGTAATAATTATCCTCATAATCATTCTGATACCTCTGTTTCGTATTTTGACGATTTTGGATTTTTTCTTTGATAATTCTCCAGAGTTTCTTAAGGCGCAAATCTAGGGAAAATCCTCGTTTTGTTTGGACAACAATGGTGTTACTAACTCGATCGTGTAAGGTTTGATTATATTCTTCGTCTCCGATGGCAAATCCAAAATTCATAATTAAAGGGGTGATAAATATTAACATAGATAAGCCATTTTTAAAGTTAATGTTTAATCCTACCATGGCCAACATGGCAGCAAAACCGACAATGGCTTCTCGTTTGGTTAATTCTTTTAAGCCAGGAACTCGGAAAAATCTCAGATCAATTACTTTAATATCAAAACACCAACTTCCTAAACTTTGTCCTTTATTTTTTTCTACAATAATCACCCTCAAAATTAACCAAACAACAAAAAAAACGAGGTCTTTAATCAATCCTTTAAAGAAAGAACTCAAAAACCATACTGTTACAAAGTCGAGTAAAAAAGCATAGGCACGACGATCCAAGGGAACTTTGGGAAACCTTCGATAGCTGGGTGGTAATTGATTAGAATCCATACATTTTTTGCTCAGTTAAACATCCCTTGAAAGGCTTTTACTTTTAAATCAATTCCCGTAATTGCAGTTCCTACAACAACAGAATAGGCACCATATTCTAAGGCTTTTTTGGCATCTTCGGGGGTGGAAATTCCTCCTTCTGCAATGATAGGAACGGTTAATTTTTGACTCATTTCTTCTAACAGGGAAAACCCTGGAGGGTGACAATTTTCGGTTTCTTTAGTGTATCCATAAAGGGTGGTTCCGACAAAATCTGCCCCTGCTTGGGCTGAAGCTACGGCACTTTCTATTGTATCAACATCAGCCATGACTAATTTCCCTAATTTTTGGTGAATATTGTTGATTAAATCGGCTAATTTTTCTTCTTGGGGACGCTTTCTTAATGTGCCATCAATAGCGATGATGTCTGCTCCTGCTGAGGCTATAGCTACCGCATCTTGATAACAGGGAGTTATGTAAATATCATACCCTAAATAGTCTTGTTTCCACAATCCAATAATAGGAATATTGGGCAATTCTTTTCTCACTGCTTTAACATGCTCGGGGGTATTTATTCTTACTCCTTTTGCTCCTTGATTGATGGAAGCTTTGGCCATAGCGGCAATAATTTTGGGTTCAAATAATGGAGAGTAAATGGGTGCTTGACAGGAAACAATTAAACTAGATTTTGGGATAATCATAAGGTCAAATAAATAACTAATAATTAATAATTAATTTTCTGATTCATTATTACTAAAAACTAGAGCATTAACTCGTTTTAATAATAAACTGGGTTGAATGGGTTTAATTAGGTAGTCGTCGATGCCCATTCTAGAAATTTCTGTCCATTCTTTTGATGTTATTTCTTCCCTGAGAACTAACATTTTTGTATCTTTGGTTTTGGGGGATTGTTTTAAGGATTCATTAATTTTTAGTACCTCTGATAAATGCTGATCTAAAATGAGTACTGATGGTTCGAGGAGTTCAATTTTTTGAATTACTTTTGACCCATCCATCAACCAGATAAAATGGTAGTTAGCGGCGGTTAATAACTCGCCGATTAAAGTGGCAATTTCTTCGTTACTTTCTACTAAGACAATGGTTTTATTTTTGGTAAATAAGGCTTGATTATGGTTTAAATGATTGATTAATTTGCCTTTACTTTGAATCTGGTTAGGGATTCTCACGGTGAAGGTAGAACCGAGATTGATGATAGATTCTACTTCGATGGTTCCCCCGTGAAGTTCTACTAATTGTTTAGTTAATGCTAACCCTAAACCTGTTCCTCCATAAACCCGTTTACGAGAATTTTCTAGTTGTTGAAATGATTCAAATAGTAAGGGAATTTGTTCTTCTTTTATTCCTATTCCTGTGTCTTCTACTTGAAGGGCAACTTGATTCTTTTCTCGCCACACTCTTAGGGTTACAGTTCCATTTTCTGGGGTAAATTTTAGAGCATTATTGAGTAAATGGTAGAGGATTTGTTGTACCCTTTCGGGATCAGCAGAAAAATCATCTTGTTGGGCTCTAATTTGGATATCAAGTTCTAGATTTATACGGCGATGTTCTGCTTCATCACTTACTCTTTGCATCACATTTCTAGAAACTTTTGTCAAGGAAAATTCTCGAATAGCTAAGACATATTTACCTGATTGTAAATTGGAATATTCTAGAATTTCGTTGATCATATCTAGTAAATGTTTCCCGCTATTTTGAATAGTTTGTAAATACTTTTTCTGTTTATCTATGGATAGATTTAAACCTTCTTGTGACCAATGTAATAAAGTTCCCGATAAACCAATGATACAGGTTAAAGGAGTCCGTAATTCATGACTCATATTTCCTAAAAATTCGCTTTTAGAATGATTAGCTGCTTGAGAAGCGAGTAAGGTGTCACGAAGTTCTTGAGTTCTTTCAATTACCCGTTGTTCAAAAGTATTTTTTTGTTCTTGCACTTGAGCATATAATTGCGCTTGATAAATAGCAACAGCTAAATGTTGTCCTATTTGTCCTAAAAATGCTTTTTCGCTTTCTAACCATTGTCTTTTCTTAAAGCATTGATGGGCTATTAATAATCCCCATAATTGACCATCTACTACAATAGGAGCAATTAATTTAGATAGTACCCAATATTTTTCGAGAAATTGACTCAAGCAGATAGAAAATGAGTATTTTCTTTCTACATCGTTGATGGCAACAATTTCCCCTTGATGATATTTATGTTTGTATTCAGGAATAGTAGCAAAACAAGTGTCTTCTGCTGTTATATTTAACAGGGAGGGAATACTTCCAGAAACCCTTGATTCGTAAATCACTAAACCTCCGTTTTCTTGAGAATTTCCCGAAGCAGAAGTTGAAACATTTTTTTCTTTAAATTCGTAGATAACTAAACGATCAACCTGTAAAAAACTGCGTAATTGTCTAACTGCTGTTTGTAAAATAACTGACAGTTCTAAACTTTGACGAATTTGACCAATAACTTGGTTTAATAACCTTTCTTGAGCAACTTGTTGATGCAGTGCTTCTTCTACGGGTTCACAAGTTCTCAGTCCTTCGTACATAACTTCCGATGTTTCTGAAAACTCAGGTACTAAAATGTCCCACAGACGACCGTTAAAATAGGATTCTAGGGGGTTTGATTCGGGAAAATGAGGTTCAAGATATAAAGTCAAGTGATCGCACCAAGGAGAACCTTTTTTGAGGTGTTGCTGTAAAGTCTGAGTAAATTCTGCGATCGCTTGGGGGTCACAGGTAATGCTAACTTGATAGGATAAGGATGAAGCATTGAGTGTACCTTGCAATAAGGCACACAACTGGGATGATAACAGCAGGTGAAAATTTTTTGCACCTAAAATCTCAGAAATATTGCTTATTTCTGGATCAATTAGGGAATCGTCTAGTAATATTGCCGTAGAACCTTCCATTTCCACTAGCTCTCGCCAAAGAGAACACAGTTTTTCAAATATACTTATAGGTAAAGTTCGACGTAAAATAGATTTTGAAACAGAATTCATCACATTGGACAAGGCTATAGGAAAAGAGGCGTAATTCTTAGGTAGAATCTCTCCATTTTCCTATCCTATCCTGAAAGTTCGTTTTCTTTAAATGTTAAGGAGTTGTAATGCACCGCATAGCTGCTACCCCTGGAGGTTGGAATGCTGATCAAGACGGGGTTATCTTTATTGAACAAAACTCAGCACCCATTGTCTTTTTAAGCGCAGCGGATACGGATATTCAAAGTTTAGCGTCTTGTTTGCCTTCTCTACCTAGTAATTTTCCGGCAATACGTGCTACAAATATTCTTCAATTACAACAACAATTAAGTATTGATGCTTATGCTGAGACGGTATTATCGGAAGCTAAAGTTATTATTTTAAGATTATTGGGGGGTCAATCTTATTGGTCTTACGGGTTAGAAATTATCAAAGAAGTTGCTGAATTAAATCAGATTACTCTCTTTATCTTACCAGGGGACGATCGTTTAGATGAAACCTTAATTAGTCATTCTACTGTTACTTTTTCTCATAGTCATAAATTATGGAGTTATTTAACCCAAGGTGGTCATAAGAATTGGCTCAATGCTTTAAAATTTATTGCTGATATTTGTTTTGAAACTAATTATAATCCCGACAGTCCTAATATTGTTCCTGAGTTTGGTATTTATGAAAAATATCTAGAAAATAATGTTGATTTTGATAACGCTGTTATACTTTTTTATCGTTCCCACTATTTAGCAGGAAATTTACAACCAATTAATGCTTTATGTGAAAGTTTGTTAAACAAGCAAATTAACCCCATTCCTATTTTTGTTTCTTCTTTACGGGATCTAGATATTCAAAGTCAATTGGTTGATTATTTTCAATCTTTATCTGCTCATCCTATCCGTTTAGTTTTGAATACAACCAGTTTTTCTTTGAGCAAAATAGAGGATAATTCTTGTAGTAGTTTATGGCAAACTCTAGACATTCCTATCTTACAAGTTATATTTAGTAGTGGCACAAAAGAACAGTGGGAAAATAGCTTTCAAGGTTTAAATCCTAGAGATGTGGCTATGAATGTCGCTTTGCCGGAAGTGGATGGTAAAATAATCACTCGTGCTATTTCATTTAAGTCTGTAAAAACCTGGAATCAACAGTTAGAGACAGATGTTATTATTTATGAATCTGTGCAAGATAGAATTGATTTTGTGACTGAACTTTCTGCTAATCTTATCAAGCTTAAAAATACGCAGAATAATGACAAAAAAATTGCTGTAATTTTAGCCAACTATCCCAATAAAGATGGTAGAATCGCCAATGGAGTTGGTTTAGATACCCCTGCTAGTTGCATCAAAATTTTACAAGCATTAAAACAAGAAGGATACAATATTAAAGACATACCAAAAACAGGAGATGAACTCATCCAAAGATTAACAAGAGGTATCACCAATGATCCTGAAAGTAAAGAGTTACGTCCTATTAATCAATCCGTTCCTTATCAAGAATATGAACAATATTTTCAAACTTTACCCCTAGAAGTCCAACAACAAATTACACAGCGTTGGCATAATATTCCTGAAGTTAATAACGTTGAATCTTATCCCGTTTCTGGTATTCAATTAGGTAACATTTTTATTGGTATTCAACCCTCTAGAGGTTACGATTTTGATCCTAGTTTAAACTACCATGCACCAGACTTAGAACCAACACCCCATTATTTAGCTTATTATTATTGGCTAAAACATTATTTTCAAGCAGTTGCCATAATTCATGTCGGTAAACATGGCAACTTAGAATGGCTACCGGGTAAAAGTTTAGCTTTATCATCGAATTGTTACCCAGAAATTGCCTTAAATACTATTCCTAACTTTTATCCTTTTATTGTTAATGATCCAGGGGAAGGTTCCCAAGCAAAACGCCGCTCTCACGCAACAATTATAGACCATTTAACACCTCCTTTAACCCGTGCAGAATTATACGGCGATTTGGAACAGTTGGAAACTTTAATAGATGAATATTACGAAGCACAAACTTTAGATCCTAAACGTTTAAAAATAATTAGCGATCGCATCACAAATTTGGTGCGACAAACCAATCTAAATCAAGATTTAGGAGCAAGTAGTATAGATAATGATAATCTGGCTCAATTTTTAACTCTTGCAGACGGTTATTTATGTGAACTAAAAGAAGCGCAAATAAGAGATGGTTTACACATCTTAGGAACTTGTCCCCAAGCAACACAGTTGAGAGATTTGGTTATCTCTATCACTCGTTATCCTAGTTTAGATAGAATGGGATTAATTACAGCGATCGCTAAGGATTTTAATTTAGATATTAATCCCTTAACTACTAACTTATCTGAACCATTTTCTTTTTCAAAATTCTCTAACAATATACCTCAAGACACCTGTATTAAATTAAAACAATGTCGTATCATTGGGGATGTTATAGATGTCTTAGAAAGCTACGCTCAAATCTTAGTAGATACTTTGATTCATACTGACTCTATAGAAGGATTTAGTGACTTAACCTGCACAACAAAAGAATTAAATTGGATCAAAAATTTTTTGCTACCAAAACTATACGAAACACCTCAAGAAATCACCAACTTATTGAGAGGTTTAAAAGGAAAATATGTTCCTAGTGGTGCATCCGGCGCACCCACCAGAGGTAGATCAGAAGTATTACCCACCGGACGTAACTTTTATTCTGTGGACATCCGCGCCATACCTACCCAAACAGCTTGGGATGTGGGGAGAAAAGCGGCAGAAGCCCTCATTGAGCGTTATACTCAAGATAACGGAGAATACCCCCAAACTCTTGCGATTTCTATCTGGGGAACTTCTACCATGCGAACCGGAGGGGATGATATTGCCCAGGTATTGGCTTTATTAGGGGTGCAACCCATTTGGGATGGGTTATCCCGTCGCATTGTGGACTATGAAATACTTAAACCTTCTGTGTTAGGACGACCCCGTGTGGATGTAACGGTACGGGTATCAGGGTTTTTTAGAGACGGTTTTCCTAACTTACTATCCTTATTGTATAAAGTGATCAAAGATGTGTCAAGTTTACCAGAATCAAAAAGTATCAATCCTTTAGCAGCAAAAGTACAGGAAGAACAGGCATTTTTGCAGCTACAGGGACTGAGTGAAGAAGAAGCAAAATTGAAGTCAGGTTATCGAATTTTTGGCTCAAAACCTGGAGCTTATGGTGCCGGTTTACAGGGATTAATTGAGGCACAAAATTGGCAAAACGAGCAAGATTTAGCTAATGCTTACATTAACTGGAGTTGTTATGCCTATGATCAAAATGGAATTGGTCATGGGGTTCCAGAAGTATTTAAAAGACGATTAGAACAGCTACAAATTGTCTTACATAACCAAGATAATCGAGAACATGATCTCTTAGATTCTGACGATTACTATCAGTTTCAAGGTGGTTTAACCGTTGCTGTAAAAGCGTTAACAGGGAAGCATCCTGAAACTTATTTTGGAGATAATGCAATTGCTACTAATCCGAAAGTGAGACGATTAAAAGAAGAAATAGCTAGGGTATATCGTTCTCGTGTAATTAACCCGAAATGGATTAAAGGTGTCATGAGACATGGTTATAAAGGTGCGTTTGAGATGTCAGCAACTGTAGATTATTTATTTGCTTATGATGCAACAGCAAACTGTGTAGAAGATTTTATGTATCAAGGAGTAGCAGATGCTTACTTATTTGATGAAACGGTGCAACAATTTATTCAAGATAAAAATCCTTGGGCCTTGCGAGATATGGCTGAAAGATTATTAGAAGCAAATCAAAGAGGATTATGGCAAGATGTTGATAGTAATACCCTAGATAATTTAAGAAATATTGTGCATTATGCAGAAAGAAAAATTGAAGAAAATTGATGATTTTGGTAAACTTTTAATTCATAGGTTACTGAAGGAGTATAGTTATCTTCCCTATAGATATTAGAGAGCTACTTTTATTCACAATACAAATTTATAAATAAATTCTTACTTTTACATTACAGTTTCATTAAAGTAATTGCAATGTTTCCTGAGAAACAAACATCAACATCTGTTCCTGGCGATCGCTGCCTTTTGGCGTATTCTCCCTGATAATACAATAAGTCTCCTTCTACCCGATAATCAACTGGTAAAGGATCGGTACTATGTTCACAAAAAACAATTTCTGGATCTGGAGAATTGATTTCTAAATGAGGTAAATTAACATTCCAGAAACTGCCTTTTTCTAATGGTTTATCCCAAAGAAGATTCAAAACTTTTGCTGTCCATTTACTTGCTAATTCCCAGTTAATTGTTAATGGCCGTTTGATCCAATGGGAAATAGCAATACCAGGAATACCGTGTATAGCTGCTTCTCTAACTGCCGCCACAGTTCCAGAAATATAGATATCTACTCCTAAGTTTCCCCCTGCATTGATACCAGAAAGAACCCATTTAGTCTCTTTTTCAAGATGTTTTACAGCAATTCTGGTACAATCTGCTGGTGTCCCATCTACTGAATATTCCGTCGAGGAACGCTTTTCTAAATGAATGGGTTTATAGGTAGTTACACGATGTCCACAACCAGAATGGGGTTCTTTTGGTGCAACAATTATTCCTTCTCCTCCTAATGCTTTTGATAAGGCACGAATTCCAGGTGCATCAATCCCATCGTCGTTGGTTAAAATAATTGTCATAATGGTAATTTACTGGTTATTTTTTCGGGTAAATAAATAAACGTCGTCTTTTTCATAGGTTAGATCAAATTGAGAATTTTGTCCAACTTTATTTTTAATAGTTTCAATCAATTCTGGTGAACTTTCTCGACCTGGATGTCGTTGATTTAGTAAGATATAATCGAATTCATTAAAATCAAAAGATTCTGCTCCATCTTCTGCCAATTTTACCATAGAACGTTGACTTAAATGGGGAGCTATGTAAGTAGAGGTTAAGACATTTCCTTTACGATAAATCTTGCTAATTGCTTCGTTGTTTGCTTTCCAAGTATCTATAGACTCTAAATAACGAGAGGTAAAATAACCGTATTTAGCTAAAGCTAAAAACCCAATTAATGACCAAATTATAATGTATTTATTTTGACGAAACCAGCTTTTTTTTGCCGCTACAGTCATAATCACAACAAGCATTAGGAAAGGAATAACCGGTAAAGAATATTGATGGAGTAAATCTTTTTGTAGTCCATTTTGAGATAATAGATTCATTGCTAAAGTAGGAAATGCACCAATTAAGGGTGCAAGATATTGCCAGGATAATCCCCAGATAATAGGAATCAATAATAGTAGTAAATACTCCAAATTAGGTAAATTAAATAATCCTTGAAATAATAACCAAGGTTTAAAAATTAAGTTTTGAGCAATTTCTAAGAAAGAATTACCTAAATAATTAAATCTTTCTAGATGACGATTAATATTAGCAGTATTCTCACTAAAAATAGGGATGATTAACCTGGTACTAATAACAAACCAACTTATACTAAAGACTATAGAAATAGCTCCTAATTTATATTTCTTCTGGAAAAAGAATAGCCATAATCCCATGAAAAGTATGGTTAAAGACAAAACACTTTTACAACTCAAAGTAATTATAATCGCAATAATAAACAATCCTAAGTTATTCCAAAAAGCAGCTAAAATTGACCATAAAATAGAGTCCACAGCAATAACATCAGGGTGAAAATCAAATAAATTAATATTGAATATCAAAGGATATAGTAAATAGACTAAACTCAGGGTTAATGATTTGGATTGAGTTAAACCATGATATTGACTTAAATAGTAGACAGGTAATGCACCAAAACACAAAACAAATGCTTGTATTAATAATAGCCAATAAACAGAGGGATGAATTTTATAAAATAAGGATAGAGGATAAAAAATAAATGCAGCATGATCTCCCAAAATATGGATATTTAGAAAAGAAGAAATAGGTATTTTTCCCTGACTGATTAAATACACTGCTTGATCGAAAATTGCTAAATCCCAAGCTGTTGATTGAAATAGAATATGTTTTAAACTACTACATATAAAAAGTATGACAGAACTAATCCCAATGATAAATAAGATTGGATTGGATTCTAAAAAAAATAATTTGATTGCTTTTTTATACATAAAATATTCTAGATGCTATGGGAATTATCCATTCTTTGAGAAGGTGGATAAGCTGTTTTGATGGGGAAAGGAATTTCAATACCCTCTGCTTTATATCGCTTATGGAGTTCTTTTAAAAATTGATGTTTTACTTCTAAATGTTCAAAAAACTCTTGTTCATATATTTTTAAATAAATGGTTAGATTAATACTGAAGTAATCAAAATTATTGTAAAGTATAGATGGTTTAATAATATTCTCTTCCTCAGATTCTTCTAGAGATTTATCTTCTACTGTTTTCTCTTTTAGTAGATTATTAGCTACTTCGAGAGTAACTTTTTCCACGGTTTCTAGATCACTATCGTAAGCTACATCTAGGGTGACAGGAAGAACAAAAACCTTATCAGGTAAACTAAAATTTTTAAAACTACCTGAAATAATTTTAGAGTTAGGAATGACCAATAAATTATCGGTTATTTCCTTTAAAACAGTGTACTTTAATTCTACATCTACAACGTAACCGCTTTCCCCACTTGCTAAGCTAATATAGTTCCCTGGTTGTACCTTACCTGACATAACAATACTTACCCCAGATATCAGGTTTGCTAAGGGGGTTTGCAATGCTAAACCAATAGAAACACCACCCACTCCCAATGCAGTTAATAAAGGAGTTATTCTAATACCAATGGATTGTAATATGATTAAAACACCCAGACTATAAATAACAATTTTCGTAAGCAACTAAAACAAAGAAGTTAATGGAGAAATTCCCTGTTCATTGGTGGTGTAAGCTTTCAATAAACCCACCAATAAACGAGAAATAACTAGGGTTGCTGAAGCAAGAAAAGTAGCAATGAGGGATTTGTTAATCAAAACCTCAATTGCTTTAGGGATAGGATAAACATAGTTAGCAATAGCTATTCCTCCCAAAGAAAACCAGAGAATACTAAAACCCTGTATAGAATCAATAATTATTTTGTCATATTTCCAGTTAGTTTGGGCAGCTAGTTTCCTAATGTTCTTGATAACTCGCTTTTCAAATACAATTCCTAAAATAAAACCACATAGGATAGCCAATAAGGGACTAACCATTTTAATAACATCTTGTATAGTAATATCAAAAGGGAGATTCATGATTTCATATAAGTTAACTCCCCAGAAATTATAATACTGATTTTATAATTTATCAAGTTAATCCTTATAAACTATATTGGCCATTATTCTTAAGTTTGATATTTTACTAATAAAAGCTAACAAATTCATTAATCGAATTTCGGTAGTTTTAAGCGTTTAGATCTTGTACCAACACAATCATCTTTTAGTTTGGGGGGCAAAACTTGTCCATATTTACGAAAATGAAAAGAAAATGGTTGAGAATGCGGTTTAGGTTCGGGGAGTTGTAAATTAGAATGTTTGCTATTTATTCTCTCTGCAAATTCTAGATCAAAAGTGTAACTATCTTTTGTTTCAGTATCCATTAGTTCAATGGTACAGTTTATGGAATGATAATAGTTAGTTATAATAGTGAAAGAAGAATGGTTTATCGGGTATCCCGTAGCGGTTTCTATAATTAACTCCCCCACAATAAAATCCTCATCAATATCATCAGGAATGACTAAAGTATGATTAAATCGATAAGGTAACTTTTCTTCCGATAAAGGGTAGTCAACCTTGAGTAAAGTTTCCTCCGTTTCAGGGTGGATTAATTCGTAAATTAGCTTAGCATTTAAAGCAATGTCACTTTGCCCATTAACTGTATCTATCTTCCCTGATAAATCAATTCTTTCCCCTGTATTGATCAGAAACTCGTCTTGTTCTAAACTAAGGTCAATTAAAGATTCTATTCCCAAAGGATGATAATTAATATTTTTTGGCTTTTCTGCTGTACTGTTGCTGAAACAGGGTTTTATTTTTTCTTTTAAAAGTTGTTGTATTTGCTGCAAATATCCTTGTGCTTTCTTACAGTTATTCACAGGAGTTTGTCTGGGAGGAAAAGAATTCTTTGATGGATTCTGTTTAGTAACTGATAAGACTCTAATAGTGAGACTTTCAGTCCATCTTTCCCCCAAAAACTCCGAGAAAACATCTCCATGACAACATATATGCCAAGAACTTTCTGGAGTCAATTCCGTAAAAGGAAGAATCATCACCAACCCTTGGGAATTAGTGCGACGTTGATAACACTTTTTGTCTTGATTCGGGGGACTAATACCCACATCAACCGCACTATTAAAACGACTCGATTTGGCTAATATTCGGTATTTTCCAGGCTCTAATTCTAGAGTAGAAGAAGTAGCAGGATACCATTTGATGTCGTCGTCTTTTTGTACTAAAAATTCCCAAGATGTCATGATCTTTCTTGTGTGGAGTTGTTTACAGCAGTTTTGACTTAGTGTGGTACAAGAAGTTAAGGCTTGAGGCAGGAGGCAGAAGGCAGGAGGCAGAAGTAAAATGTACTTTAATAACTCGCAAAGTGCTGTAGATAGATTCTTGCACCTATGAGGTAAACCTACTAACCTGAGTTCGGTGTTAGGAGTTTGTAATTAAGTCTTATATCGAACTCAGGTTACTAATTAATCTGTAACTCCGAACCCTCACCACTAATAAATTCCATACCTCATAAGTACAGAAAAGGATCTATTGTTTTCTATGTCTGCCTAGTTGTTCCCTAAGTTCCCCAACTTGGTTGAATAATTCTGTTTGTGTCATTGTTTGCTGTTCTTTTGTTTGCAACCATTTCAGTTGTACTGTTTGATTAACCGCTTCTTCCTCACCCAAAATGAGACAAGCGATCGCCCCACTACGATCAGCGCGCTTGAACTGCTTCCCAAAAGCACTCCCACTCATGTCTAATTCCACCGTTAAGCCCTCTGCGCGCAACTTTTGGGCTAAAATCAACCCCTGTGCCTCTGCAGCCTCTCCTCGAGAAACTAGGTAGATATCAGGAACCCTTACAGGAGAAGATTGTAATTGCTTCAAGAGAATAATTAATCTCTCCATACCGATGGCCCAACCCACAGCAGGGGTTGAGTTTCCTCCCAACTCCTCTACTAACCCGTCGTAGCGGCCTCCACCGCATACCGTTGCTTGGGCCCCCAAATCATCGGATATTATTTCAAAAGCGGTATGGGTGTAGTAATCTAAACCCCTCACCAAACAAGGGTTGATGTTGTATTCAATACCGAGATCCCCCAGCAGTTGCTGTACTTGTTCAAAGTGTATTTGGGAATTATCTCCCAAATACTGCAAAATATTGGGAGCATTTTGATTTATTTCCTTAGTGCGCTCATTTTTACTGTCAAGTATGCGCAACGGGTTTCTTTCGAGACGATCTTGAGAGTCTGGATCTAACTCCTCTTTGTAGGGGAGAAAATATTCCACTAACGCTTCTCTATATCGTTGTCGATCACTTCGATCGCCCACGGAATTAATGTCTAGTTTCAGACTCCGTAATCCTAAACTTTTCAGGATATTACTAGCTAGAGCAATCGCTTCTACATCCCCTCTAGGATCCCCTGTACCGACCAATTCTAACCCAATTTGATGAAATTGTCGTTGACGACCCGCTTGGGGTCTTTCGTAGCGAAACATGGGGCCACAATACCAGAGACGTTGTACCCCACCGGCTGCATAGAGGTTGTTTTGTAGATAAGCACGGACAACCCCTGCAGTTCCTTCCGGACGTAGGGTTAACGAGCGATCGCCGCGATCGGTAAAAGTATACATTTCTTTGCCCACAACATCAGTCGCTTCTCCTATCCCTCTCTCAAATAAAGAGGTTTGCTCAAAGATAGGGGGACGTATTTCCTGATACATAGCACGACTGAGGATTTGTGTCGCTATATTTTCTACATATTGCCAGTAACCGATTTCTTCTGGCAGAATATCTCTTGTTCCTGGTGGTGTTTGAATAGTACCCATTGGGGTGTGTTTCGCCTAAAAATTTCCTAAGCTAGATGATAACTTGTTTTGTACTAAAAAATTAACTGCTCACTGCTAACTGGTAACTGGTAACTGCTAACTGTTCACTACTTGAATAATAGCCCAATTCCTGCTATGGCCACACACACTCCCAAAAAAGCTCTTAAAGATATTTTTTGTCCCATTGCCAAAGCAAAAGGTAAGACAAATAAAGGACTTGTTGCCAACAAAGTTTGAGCGATGGCCGTAGGAGAAAATTTGAGTGCTGTTTGCTGTAGCCAAATCCCTAAATAGGTACTCCCAAATGCGGTTAAACTAATAAATCCCATGAGTTTTAAAGATAACCGAGGATATTTTTTTTCCTTTTTCTTGTTGGTAGTTAATAATAAACTAATCACAATTATTAATCCTCCCATTAATCTAATTAATGCACTCTCTAAAGGAGATAAATCTGATTCCACAAAAGCAAAACGAGCTAAAATCGCCCCTATTGCTTGAGACAATGAAGCCAAACCACCCCAGAATATTCCTTTCTTAAAGTTGTTATAACTAATCACTGTATCGGGTGTTCTTTCTGTAATCACCCATGCTATTCCCAACAGAGTTAAAATAATCCCTAAACAGGATATTAATGCTAAATTTTCTGATAAAAAAATGAAAGCTAAAATAGCTGAAGTTGGAGTTGATAGAGTTTCCGTTAATAAAGTTCGTCTAGCTCCCAAATAATTTAAAGTATTAAAATAAGCCGTATCTCCTATCCCTATACCGATCATGCCACTCAACAGTAAAATTCCTGTGGGTAGCAAAGGTAAGTCAGGAATTGCATCACGGGTCAGCAATAAAGTGATAATAATCAAAAATATTGCTACAATTCCTTTAAATAAATTAAGTTTCAAAGGAGAAATTTTTTGTCCTAGTATTTGATAAATAACCGATGAGGCTGCCCATAAAAAGGCTCCGCCTAACGCGGCTATTTCTCCTACATATTGATTTGTTATCATTGTTGAAAATAACCTAGTAAGCTGCTGTGCATTTAAAACACTTATTGGGCATTTTAGTACAAACCCTCAAAGCTTTTCTCCTTCCACGTTCCCCTGCGACCTCAAGTGGAACTCACATCTTAATAAAAACCTTAACGATTCACTATCGACCAGAAAACCGTGCTATGTTGGGAAGGTATTTGGACACGTAGCTCAGTGGATAGAGCACCAGGTTCCGGTCCTGGGTGTCGGGGGTTCAAATCCCTCCGTGTTCGTGTCAAGTAGTACATTGTTTGTTATATTTACCCATTAGCTTCTTAGCTTTCGGGTTATATTCGTGCGTAAAAGTAAATATTCAAAGCTTTTATCACCCCTTCGGGGCAAGGAGTTCCTGACTCCTGACTCCTGTATTCTGACTCCTTTTTCAAGACAGTTTCATCCCTTGCTTTGAGGTTTATAAACCCCTATCCTGTTTGCAGCTATCCCTTTTTGTGTGAAAATAATGGGAAATTCAGCCATTATCTTTATTGAATCATTTGCCATGAAACCCATAAAATACCTTATAGGATTCCTATGTTGTTTGGCGATCGCTCTGACTACAGCTATCGCTCCTGCCGTTGCTACTGGGGTCTATGACCTCCCTATGTTAACTCAAGGGGCAGATACTTGGGTAGTAGATCAAGCCGATGCCATTAGTTTTGCCAACGAAAACCGTCTAGGTGGTAAGTTAAAGCAATTAGCCAATGAAAATGGTACCGAAGTTAGATTAGTTGCTGTGCGTCGCTTGGATTACGGGGTGACAATGGAGGGGTTAGCTGATGATATTTTCAGTAAATGGTATCCCTCTCCCGAAGAACAAGCTAACCAAGTGATTCTGGTGGTAGATACTTTCACCAATAAAACGGCACTCCGTCAGGGAGAAGATACCAAGTCATTATTAACCGATGATATTGCTACAAGCGTCCTCAAGGAGACAGTTGCGGTTCCTTTACGTCAGGGAGCAAAGTATAACGAAGCTTTTCTTGAAGCTGGCGATCGCTTGGTTGCTGTCTTGTCTGGGAACCCCGATCCCGGTCCACCCCAAGTTCAGCAGCTAAATATCGAAAGTACCTTCACCAGTGCAGAAGATACGGACGATACCAGCGCAACTATTTGGGTTGTGGTTCTTATGGTTTTAGCAACGGTTATTCCTATGGCCACTTATTTCTGGTATGTAGGCATTCCTGGACGTTAAAACCTCATAAACTTTCCATTCCAACTAGGGGTTAACAGTTGTTGACCCCTAGTTAATTTATATTCATATAATCTAAATCTTGAAAAAGGAGTCAGGAGTCAGGAGTCAGGAGTCAGGAGTCAGGAGAGAAATAGAATGAGGATTCAAACCCCAATCTATTTCTAAGCAACTTGTAGAATATGGGGTATTAAAACGCCAGTTGCTCCACTTGGGGTGATCAATCCCTATCATCTACTGTGAGTAAGATTAAAGGAATGCTGAACGCTGTGCGATAGCGCCGGAACGGAGTGAGGAACTGCTGACTAATTTAACTTTATTTTTACAGGTAATTTTAAACTATCCCAGAAAATTCAAGAGGTAAAAAGTAAATGACTAAATTAGTATTATTTGATCACGATGGTGCAATCGATGATTTTTTAGCAACTTTATTATTGATGACTATGCCGGAAATGGAAGTGCTGGGAATTATTGTTACTCCTGCTGATTGTTACATCAAGGCAGCTTTAAATGTGACTAGAAAACTCCTGGATTTTATGGGATGTGATCATATTCCCGTAGCAGAAAGTACAGTAAGAGGTATTAACCCATTTCCAGCTTTATACCGTCGTGATTGTTTGATCATCGATAATTTTCCTATTCTTAATCAAACAGATACCATCAAAACCCCGCTAGTTTCCCAAAGCGGACAACAGTTTATGGTGGAAACTTTACAAGGTGCGTCTGAAGCAGTTACCCTGATGGTAACAGGTCCATTGACTACCGTTGCGGCCGCTTTAGAGCGCGATCGCAGCATAGAAAGCAAAATTAAAGAAATTGTTTGGATGGGGGGTGCCTTAAACGTTTCGGGGAACGTAGAGAAAGAGTTTGCTCCCGAACACGATGGCAGCGCAGAATGGAACGCTTATTGGGATGCGATCGCAGTGCATAGGGTTTGGCAAAGTAATATTCCTCTAGTTATTTGTCCTTTGGATATTACTAACACCGTCCCCGTTACCCCTCAATTTATCCGTAAGTTAGCCCAACAAAGGCAGTATCAACTGTCAGATTTAGCAGGATTGTGTTACGCTTTGGCAATTCCCCAAGACTATTATTGTTGGGATGTTTTAGCTACTGCTTATTTACATTGTTCCGATTTATTTTCCCTTAAATCTTGGTCAACAGAGGTAATAATAACAGGAAGTTCTCAAGGCAGAATTAAGGTGGTTGAAAAGGGACGCAACATCTTGGCCATGGATAGAATTGATAAAGACCAATTTTATAAATATATTCTCAAACAATGGTCACAGTTTTAGAGAAAAACTATCTCAGGTTTGTGGAAACCGAAGTGTCTCACACAAGAATTAGTTTTCTTCTTAACTTATCCAAAGCGGTACAACTGCTTAAGTAGCGAATAATATCCCGACTGCGATCGCCAAAAGTACACTCAATACTCTCCACTTTATCACTGGGACCGGCTATTCCTATATAAACCAAACCCACAGGTTTAAGATCAGTTCCCCCACCAGGCCCAGCTATCCCGGTAATACCAATACCCCAATCAACCCCTAAACGTTTTTTGATTCCTAAAGCCATCTGTTGCGCCACAATATCGCATACTGCCCCTCTTTCTTCCAAAACCTCCCCACTTACCTCTAAAAGAGACATTTTCACCCGATTATCATAAGCAATCACCCCACCCCAAAAATATTCCGAACTACCGGCAATATCCGTTAACATCGCGCCTAAACCACCACCGGTACAAGATTCAGCTACCCCAACGCTTTCCCCTCTCTTGCGCAATAATTCCCCTACCGTTTTGGGTAAGGTATCATCATCCTGACCAAAATAGTCATCTCCAGCAATTTTAATAATCTCCTGCGCTACCGGTTCGATGATAGCGTTGGCCTCGGTTTCCGAGGTAGTTTTAGTGGAGATGCGTAAACGAACTTCTCCCATAGAAGCGTAGGGAGCAACTGTTGGGTTCGTCAAGTCAAACAGATGGTTTACTTTGGTGGCCAAAGCTGATTCACCAATGCCCCTAAAACGCAACATTCTACTAAAAATGATTTCTTTGCCCCAACCTTGGCTTTTGAGGTGAGGAACTGCCGTTTCTATCCACATCCGCCTCATTTCAGAAGGGACTCCAGGGAATGTCATAATGGTTAAATTGGTTTTTGGCTGCCAAATCATCCCTGGAGCGGTTCCGGTGGGGTTAGGAAGAATATCTGCAGTTTCGGGAATTAGAGCTTGTTTCCGGTTATTGTCGCTCATTAAACTCCCCCTGAGTTGAAATTTGGCCTGAATGTCTTCAACAATTTCTGGTTTTTCTATTAGGGGGGTATTAAAATGTTGGGCGATGGTTTCGGTGGTGAGGTCATCGGGAGTGGGTCCGAGTCCCCCAGTGAATAGCAGAATAGAAGCTCGTTGACTGGCAATATTAATCACTTCTTTGAGACGAGTGGGATTATCTCCTACGACGGTTTGATAGTAATGGGGAATACCCAAAATAGCTAATTCTTTGGCTAAAAATTGAACATTGGTGTTAACAATGTCCCCTAGTAAAAGTTCTGTCCCAACGCAAATAATTTCTGCACTCATTCTCTATTTAGTAGTAAGGCCATTTAACAATTCTACGGCATCGCGGCCATCGGTTTCTTGTAAATAAACCCTGATTTGTTCATTGGAAGAGGTGGGTAATTTTTTGCCGGTAAAATCTGGATGAATGGGTAATTCTCGATGTCCGCGATCCACTAATACTAACAAGCGGATCATTTTCGGTCTTCCATACTCGGTTACTGCGTTTAGAGCAGCGCGAATGGTTCTTCCTTTATAGATTACATCGTCTACTAAAATTACGGTTTTTCCTGTTAAATCAAAAGGTACTTTTGTTTTGGCTGGAGTTCGAGTTTTGATGCGATCTAAATCATCCCGATAAAAAGTTACATCCACAGCTCCCACTGGGACTTTTATGTTTTCTAATAATTCGATTTGTTGCGCCAACATATACGCTAAAGGGACTCCTCTTGTATGAATTCCCAATAAAATAATATCTGATAAGTTTCCAGATTTTTCGATAACTTGAGATGCTAAACGAGTTATTACCCGTCGTATTTTTTCTGATGAAAGTATTTTTTTAACCATTCTCGTGCTAATCCTATCATTATTTTATTATTCTACAAGCCATAACCTTATATACGAATGAAAATTGCGACAGTAACTCACCCGATGGGATCACCCTTTTGGGTGAAGATTTCAAGAATGGATTATCCTTCAATGGGGTATAAGTTGCTAAAATTAAAAAGGATAGAACTTGAAGAGTCCAACAGCAATCAGGCAATCGCCAGAAAATCAGATAAAACCTGTTTGTCTTTATGCTAAGCATTGTCCTTCTCTTCAGGCGATGAAGGAGAAAGAGGATACTGACAGGTTATTGAGTGAAAAGTCCCATCAAGAAACGAGTTTCGTGCAGGATTTTTTGAGTTATCTTGCTTTGTCTGCTCTCTGTATTGTTTTGGGGCTTTTGATTGGGGTTGTGGGTTATCATTGTACAGCCCATCTTAGTTGGCTGGATGCCACGGTTGAAGCTTCCATGATTCTTAGTGGTATGGGGCCAGTTAACCCTTTACTGACCAATAGTGCTAAATTATTTGCATCCCTTTATGCCCTATTTAGCGGTCTAGTTTTTGTCTTGGCTATGGGTGTAGTTTTATCTCCTCTAATTTACAGTTTGACCAAACAGTTACGCCTTAACCGGTGCTACAAAGATTAAATGGTCAGCAATGCTTCGTATCTCGTTTCTACTTGAGCGATTAATTCTCTTAAACTGCGATCGTTCTCTAATCTTTCCCATACCTGAAATATATAATCATCGGATACTTCTTCTAACCGACAGTTTCGCTGCGGTAGTAGAGATAAATATTGTTCTAATAAAACAGTTGTCCCTAATAACCACTGTCCTTTTTCCTCATCTTCTATAGTTTGATATAATTTTTTGCCATTTTTTAAAGCAGTTTCGATACGAGTTAGTTTTATTTTTTCTTGTTCAATCATCCACTGTTGCATATCAGCTGGATATTGTTTAAATTTCTCTTGGATTTTCATATCTAAAGTGATAAATTAATAGCTAATTGTTTCATCCACTGATGTTAACTTCTATTTTAGTCAATAAGAATAAAACATCAGGAATAATTAAGCTTTAAAAACTTGTAATCATTAGACTACAGTTAAGTGTTGCAAGTATATTAATAAAATGATTATAAGCAAAACCTTTATTCATTATCTTCACTTCTTTTTTTAGGGTTTTTCTAATCTGAAAATTTATTAAGTATAGGTTATGAAACCTATTGTAATCTATGATTTATTCTCATTGTTTTGGGTTCTTCATATAACTTTATAAAAAATATCTTTTGGCTGATTTTCCTCATATTTGCCTTAAAATCAAATCTTGAAGTTATGTAAATTTTCTAGATGTGTTACTATACAGTAAGATAGGATAGCTATATGCAAAAACAAAACTAAATTTCTTGTAACCCTATATTTTTGGTACTTTGAGTCCCAAAATAACGGAAAAAATGAAGCAAAAGAAATAATTAATACATAGTAACTATAATTAATTTTTGTAAACTTATATTGACTAATATCGAAAGAAGTATTAGAGAGATTTAGGGATTAAAATTTTCTAAAAAACATCTACCCAAACAAAAAATACCGATTCAATAGAAGCAGATATAATCAACTTATTCTATGCACGAACTTGGTATTACTCAAAACATTGTTGCTATTGTCTGTGAAGAAGCGAAAGGGGCGCACGTTAAGCGTGTTACCTTAGAAATCGGGAAACTATCGGCTATTATGCCAGAAGCTATTCGTTTTTGTTTTGATATTTGTTGTGAAAATACGGTTTTACAAGGAGCAACTTTAGAGATTATCGAAACAGAAGGAAAGGGACAATGTCGTCATTGTGGACACAAAATCAACCTCTCTCAACCCTTCGGAAAATGCGATCGCTGCGATAGTTTTGAGTTAGATATTATTCAAGGACAGGAATTACAAATTAAAGAAATGGAGGTAGAGGAATTATGTGTGTAACCTGCGGTTGTTCTGATAGTAGTAGTGTTACTTTAACCAACATTGAAACAGGAAAAACTACTGCAATTAATGGTCATCATAGCCATACTTTAGCAGATGGAAGAGTGATTAATCATTCTCACGAAGATGATTATCAAGAGCATAAACATCATCATAACAATGCTTCAGAGATTCACGCTAAGATGCACGGTACTACTATAACCTTAGAAGAGAAGATACTGCAAAAAAACGATTTAATTGCGGCTGAAAATAGAGGTTATTTTAAAGGTCGTAATATTTTAGCCTTAAACTTAGTGAGTTCCCCCGGTTCAGGAAAAACCACCCTATTAACACGGACTATTAATGAGTTAAAAAGTAAGCTAAAAATCAATGTAATTGAGGGAGATCAAGAAACAGCTAATGATGCTCAAAGAATTAAAGAAACAGGTTGCAAAGTAGTTCAAATTAACACAGGTACAGGATGTCATTTAGAAGCATCAATGGTCAAAAAGGGATATACAGAATTACACCCTGAACCCAACTCAATTTTAATGATTGAAAATGTAGGTAATCTAGTTTGCCCTGCCTTATTTGACCTGGGGGAAGCCGCAAAAGTAGCCATTCTTTCTGTAACAGAAGGAGAAGATAAACCCATCAAATATCCCCATATGTTTCGCAAAAGTAAGGTCATGATTTTGACTAAAATCGATTTACTTCCCCATGTCTCTTTTAATGTAGAAAAGTGTCTTGAATATGCTAAACAGGTTAATCCATCTCTCCAAGTATTTCAAGTTTCTTCGGTAACAGGGGAAGGGTTATCTTCCTGGTACGATTGGTTAGAAATGAATGTAAGTACCTAGGAAAAATAAACGTTACAGTTGAGAAGAGGCAGAGGGCAGGAGGCAGAAGGCAGGAGTAGGGTTGCAGCTATGCTTACTTATTCATTCAATAAAGCTTCGACAAATTCATAACTAGAAAAAGGTCGTAAATCTTCAATTCCTTCCCCAACGCCGATAAAACGAATAGGTAAGTCTAATTGTTGGGCAACTGCTAAAGCCACACCACCTTTTGCGGTTCCATCTAATTTTGTTAAAACCACCCCACTTAAGTTAGCGGCTTCCGAGAAAACTTTTGCTTGACGTAAGCCATTTTGCCCTAAAGTTGCATCCAAAACTAACAAAGATTCCACTTGAGCATTATCTGCTTTCTTATCAATAATGCGACGAATTTTTGCTAATTCTGCCATCAAATTCTTTTTATTTTGTAGCCTTCCTGCCGTATCTACTAATAATAAATCAGCGTGACGGGCTTGGGCTGCGGAAATACCGTCAAACACCACTGCCGCCGGGTCGGTATTTTTGCCAGGGTTAGCAATAACAGTAGTGTTAGTTCTTTCCCCCCAAACCTGCACTTGTTGAACCGCAGCCGCCCTAAAAGTATCCGCAGCCGCAATAATACAGTTGTAGCCAGATTGTTGTGCTAGATGGGACAATTTACCGATGGTGGTGGTTTTTCCTGCACCATTGACCCCTGTTAATAGCCATACGTTTAAAACACCTTTTTCTGGGGCAAAACCAGGATTAATTACTTTTTTTAAAGGACGGTCCAATATCTCCCGTAAAATGCTTTTCAGATATTCCAATGCTTGTTCTGGGGGCAAAGCCTCTTCTAAAAGTTTATTTTGTAGGGTAGAAATGATGTAATCTGTGGCTTCGATGCCGGTATCTGCTTGTAATAAGATGGCTTCGATTTCCATTACAGCATCTTCGTTTAGAGGCCCCTGGCCAACAATAGATTTTAGTTGGTTGACTAAACCGCGCCGGCTTTTTCCTAACCCTTGACGCAGACGTTTTAACCAGTTAATTTCTTCTTGAGAAACATCGTCCGGGGCGCGACCTTGGGCTGCTAATACTTTAGCAGACCAGACAAACTCTTCGTCGAAGGTTAAGGGGGTTGTGTCTTCAACTGTGGCCTTTTCCATAGCCGTTTCTTTGAGAGCTTCTAGGCGATTAGATTTTTGCATCCACGCCGGCACTTTTTCCGCTTCAGTCTCTGTGGAAGGGGGTTCAGCAACTTCCTGGGGTTCTGGTTCAACATCCGCGGTAACGTCCTCTGGAGGGCTTTCTGGAGGGGTTTCTGTTGATGGTTTATTTTGTTGAATATTTTTATAAGCAGTTTTTGCCCAAGCTAAATAATCTTCTTGGGTAGTTTCTTGAGTAGGAGTCTCGGTTTCAGTTTCAGTTTCAGTCTCGGTTACTTGTTCGGTGGGTTCTGAAACGGGTTCAGCATCGGTTTTATTAATCTTACGGCGAAACCAATTAAACATAGGAATATAAATTAGTGCTATTTATAATATTTTAAGACACAACGTACAAGTACGTATTGATCCATAAGTCTCTTTGGAAGAAGGAGTCAGAATACAGGAGTAAGGAGTCAGGAGAGAAATAGAATGGGTATTCACATCCCAATCTATTTCTAGCAACTTATAGAAGTTCGGGTATTAAACCTATAATTAAAGAGATGTCCTCCAGCAGTAACTAGAGGACAAAAAAAACTTAATCTATTACAAGTGTAACTCATTATCAGTTATCATTGCTCACTGTTGACTTTTCCTTGTTCCCAGTTACCTTATACTGATATCTTGCACCGGTATAGAAAAACTTAAATTAGTCAGCAGTAAGCAGTCAGCCTTCAGCATTCGTTTAATATTACTCAAAGTAGATGATAGGAATTGATATTTTTCAGCTGATAGCTGATAGCTGAACGCTTACAAACTAGCCATTTTTATCGAAGGTGCAAGACCTGAGTTATATCTCAAACTTAATTCTTTTTCTAATCGAGATTAAATTGTAATGCCTAAAAAGGTGATAATTTGAGGTAGGATACTTTGACAAGCTTTATATAATTTAGTGGCAGGTTCTAAACCTTTGGCTATGGTTTCTAATAATTTGACAGCACGAGTTGCTTTTTTTTGTAATCCTTGATCATCAGGTTTTTGAGTAGCTTCAGCAATAGTTTTGACTTTATTAGCGGCTTCTGCTTTTTCATCTTCGTCTAGTTCATTTTCTGTTTCAATGGCTTGCGTTAATTCTTTTAGTAAGGTTTTTAATTGTTCATTTTCATTGTTATCACTCTCGGAAATTTTATCGATGGTATTGTTCACATCTTCTATAATTTTTCCTATGTTTAAGTTTCCAGAGTTATTAATATCACCAGTAGTAATTTTTGTACTATTATCGGGACTGTTATTCATGGCGTTTGTCTCTATATTAATGGGACGACTGGCTAAAGTTTTTGTTATTTCCATCATATCAATACTTTGTTGCCGATAGATAGTTATTTCAGTTTCTTTTGCTTCTAGTTGGGCTTTATATTTGGCTTCTACTGCTTCGAGTTTTAGCTGATAAGTGTCATTAACATCTTGATGTATCTTTTCTTTGTTAGCATCGGGAGGAACTTTAACTTTAACCACAAAAACCCCATCCCCTTTATTTTCAATACTGGAAACTTCTAAGGGTGTATCTTCATTTTCTACTTGCACCGTTTTCATAGTTTCAATAAACGCTTTCCAGTCAATACCATTCTCAAAAATTAGATTAACAGTATCAAATACTTCCTCAAATAATTTAGTAAATTCTCCTGCTTGAAACTCTCCGCTACTGGGTTGACGTTCTTTTTCATTGTTTAAAAGATAAACATATTGACAATCAATTTTATCGAGGATAGTTGTAGCATCAATATTCCAGTTTTCTAAACAAGCACCGGTTAAATAAGCACTATTAAAATTAGTGTAAACTGCATTGACTTCTGTTAAATTAGCATCAGATAAATTTGCATACTCAAAGGTTGCTCCACTAATATCTGCATTTTTTAAATTAGCTCTTTGTAAGTTAGCTTCTTTTAGATATGCTCCCCTTAAGTTAGCTTTGCTTAAATCTTTTTCCTCTCCACTACTAGGGTTAATTAATAAATCTCTAACTATTGGTTTTTCTAATAAGGTATTTCCTGGACGAGCTAAGTCTAATTTAACAGTATCTTTGAAACAAGTTCGAGTCAATATAGCTCGGTTGAAATTGACATTTTTTAGGGTTGCTCCGGTGAAGTCAGCATCAGTTACTGTTGCGCTATAGAAAGATGTACCACCCATAGCAGCAAAAGCAATGACAATCTTTCGTAACCAAGGATCTCTGGTTTCATCTTTGAGGGTACAATAACCCAGATAACAGGCAAATAGGGTTAACGCTACGGCTCCGGCTACGGCTACGGCTACGGCTCCGGCTACGGCTACGGCTCCGGCTACGGCTACGGCTCCGGCTCTGGCTACGGCTACGGCTCTGGCTCCGGCTACGGCTCTGGCTACGGCTACAGCTCCGGCTACGGCTACGGCGAAGGCTCCGGCTACAGCTCCGGCTACGGCTACGGCGAAGGCTCCGGCTACGGCTACGGCTACGGCTCCGGCTAAAAATATTACCCCTCCCCCCAGATTTTTACGAAAACTAATAATACAAAAGATAATTATAGTAATTAAACCTGTCCATCCTGATACTTTACTTTCAAGATCAGACTCGAAGCTCAAAGCAACGATATATCCTAATAAAGCTAAGAAAAAACTAGATATTATAATTAATACCAAAACAACTAATAATAAAAGAATCAACCATCTTTTTTGTAGTCCAGCTTTTGCTCCAATAAACTTGGTATTTGTGAGGTTTGCTTGACTAAAATTTGTACTTTGTAGCTGACAGTAACTAAAATCTGCACCAGATAAATCTTGTCCCTTAAAATTTGCTCCTCGTAGGTTTAACCGTTGGAAGTTTCGTTCTCCGTTTTTGTATGCTTTAATTACATCAGCAGCTTTCATAATGACTGACAGGGAGAGTTTAATATCTTGATTATATTTTACAAAACAATTACATTAACATCGAGAGCAAAAAGCTAATCTTAAGATTCTCTCATTTTAATCAAAAATGCTACACTATAAATATTCTTACCAAAATCAACAGAATTATTCAAGTAATCATCATGAAATTAAAAGTTACAGAAAAAGGTGTATTTATTCCTAAAGAATTATTAGGAGATAGTCAAGAAGTAGAAGTTACCCAAGAAGATGAAAAAATTATTATTACTGTGGTAAAAAATAGACCTTCTATTTGGGATTTAGGGAAAAACCCTGTAAAATGTGATGTCGATGATGTTGCTATTAATCATGATATTTATCTATATTAATTTATGAAAAATTTCTATTTTTCATAAGTTTTAACCTTAGATAATCATTTCGTTCAAGCTGGTTTTCAATGCTTCCCTTAACTGAGTATCTAACTTTTCAACACTTCTTGAATCATAAAATTAGCCTGAGAACCGTAACCGCCACCAAATAAATTAAAGTGGTTTAAAATATGATAAAGATTATACAAAGTTTTGCGTTTTTTGTACCCTTTATCTAAAGGAAATACCTCATTATATCCCCGATAAAAAGCCGCTGGAAACCCTCCAAAAAGTTCCGTCATAGCGATATCAACCTCACGATCGCCGTAATATGTTGCAGGATCTAAAATAACTGGTTCTCCTGCGTCTGTAACTGCTACATTTCCTGACCATAAATCACCGTGAATTAAGGAAGGTTGAGGCTCTATACCTGATAAAATTTGTCTGACTTTTTCAACAACTTGATTATAATTACCGAAATTTCCTCCCTTTCTGTTAGCTAATTTTAATTGAAAGCCAATACGATGATCGGCAAAAAAATTAGACCATTTTTCAGTCCAGTTATTAACTTGTGGTGTAGAACCAATGGTATTATTTTGATGCCAACCAAACTTATTTTCTCCTTGATATTTGTGCATCTTGGCTAAATTTATCCCCATTTCTTCCCAAGCAGTATTATTAGAGCTTCCAAATTCTAACCATTCTAAAACAATATAACTAGAACTATCTGTTGCTCCCCAACAGATCGGCTTAGGAACTCGAATAGTTTTAGTTTGTGCCATTTCTTTTAATCCCAATGCTTCGGCTGCAAACATTTCTACTTGAGATGCACTGTTAATTTTCACGAAGTATTTAATATCAGAGCCAATTAAACAATAACCTTGATTAATACAGCCACCACTAACGGATTTTTGCTTTTCAACTGTAAAGGATTTTCCTGTTGTTTGACTGATATGCTCACAAATTTGTGTCCACATTATTTTTGACCTTAAATGATTAACGGATTGATAGTTGAGAATGATAGACAAATTATCGCCAGTTGATGAATTTATAACCTAAGTTTTTGTCAATAAATTGATGTAAGGCTGGCAAACTATACAAGTTATTAACTCTGATAAAATGAGTTCCATATAAGCAAATTTATACAGAACTTTCTCAAACCATCGGAACAAAAGAATTAACTCTGAACTCCTAATTTTTATTGGTAACAACCGTTATCCCATAAGCAGCCGTATCAAGATATTTTTGAGCCGCCTTTTGAATATCGTCAACCGTTAAAGATTGGATAACCTTGGGGTAAGATAAAGCAGGATTTAGAGATTCCATTTGAGAATAATAATAGCCATAAAGATTGGTGCGATCGCTTGGTCTTTCGCTACTAAAGATAAAGCGATTTACAGCTTGTCTTTTAATGCGTTTTAACTCTTCTTCTTTGATAGATTCTTTTTGAATGGTTTGTAAATGTTCAACAATTGCCTTTTCAACTTCTGAAACATTTTCTTTTTCTAGCTTAGCAACAATATAAAACATTCCTTGTACTGTTTGGGTCATATTACTGGCACTAATATGAGACACTAAACTTCTATTTTCTCGTAAGTCTTGAAATAAACGAGATGTCTTCCCTCTTCCTAAAATAGAAGCCAAAACATCTAAGCCATAAGTCTCATTTATATCCAATAAACCAGGAACCTTCCACATCATAATTAAGCGTGCTTGTTGCAGTTGTTCATCTTCATATTCGCAACGAATAATCTTGGGAAAAGGTGACTCAGGAGAGACGGGAAAACTCAAAGGTTGTAAAGACTCTGTAGGCGTTTTTTGGTGATAATAAGTCTTCTCAAAACTATCACTAACAATATTAATTAATTGTTCAACCGGCAGATTTCCCACTGCAACTGCGGTGACTGAGTTAGGTTGATAACAACTACTATGAAACTGGCGCATTTGTTGAGGTTTTAACCCTTCTATTACCTCAGATGGTCCCAACACCGGACGACGATAGGGTAAAATATCAAAACAGGTTTCCATCGCTTTATAAAATGTGCGACGATTAGGGTTATCATGGGAACGGCGAATCTCCTCTAGAACCACTAATTTTTCCCTGCCAAACGCATCATCTTCGATAATAGGGTTAAATATCACATCCAACTGTAACGGCACTAAGTCTGCAAAATCGTCCGGCGCGCTGGTAATATAAAAATGGGTGTACTCTTGAGATGTGGCTGCGTTGGTAACTGCTCCTCTTTGTTCGATGCGTTGTTCAAATTCTCCATTTTTCAAGGTAGGAGTCCCTTTAAAGACCATGTGTTCCAGGAAATGAGCCATTCCGTTGATTTCATTGGGTTCTAATGCAGATCCCACTTTTAGCCAAACATTGAGGTTAACTGCCTCCACAGGCATTTGCTCAGCGATAATGGTTAACCCATTGGCTAGGTTGACAATGGTGGGTGTATGGGTAGCCGATGAGTCTGGTACGGAGGATAACATAGAGATGGTGCTGTTGATTAAACTTGTTAGTTATATGTTAGTAAAGTGCGTCGGGTTTAATCAAATTTACAGTTATTTTTTGTTATTCTAATAGTACATAAATATTTAATCCATTTTACTTATGCCGCATTCGTCCAATTTACCGCTTTTACTTCTTATTGATGGTCATTCTTTAGCTTTTCGTGCCTATTATGCCTTTGCCAAAGCGAGAAGGGGACCATTAAGAACATCTACGGGTATTCCTACTAGTATTTGTTTCGGGTTTCTTAATTCTTTAATTCAGGTTATCAAGTTAGAAAAGCCCGAATATATTGCCATTGCTTTCGATACTGCTCAACCCACGTTTCGCCACGAAGCTGATGCTAATTATAAGGCAGATAGGAAAGAAACACCAGAGGATTTTATCCCCGATATTCAGAACTTACAAAGATTACTAGAAGCGTTGAATATAACTATTATAAAAGCCCCAGGATACGAAGCCGATGATATTTTAGGAACCGTGGCAACCCAAGGAACTGAAAAGGGTTATCGAGTAAAAATTGTTAGTGGCGATCGGGATTTGTTTCAACTGGTTGATGATGAGAAGAAAATCAGTGTTTTATATTTAGAAAGAAATGCAGTTAAAAGTTCATCAGGGGAAGGTTATACGGAGTTTGACATCCCTGGTGTGACAGAAAAAATAGGCATCAAACCTACACAAGTAATTGATTATAAAGCCTTGTGCGGTGATAAATCAGATAACATTCCTGGGGTTAGGGGAATAGGGGAAAAGACGGCAGTTAAGTTGTTAAATGAGTACGGAACTTTAGAAGAAGTTTACAATAACATTGAAAAAATTAAAGGGGCTAATCAAAAGAAACTGAAAGAAGGAAAAAAAGAAGCAGAACACTCTCAGTTTTTAGCTACAATAATCACCGATGTTCCGTTTGAATTTAAAGCAGAAGAGTGTGAATTAAAAGGATTTAATTTTGATGCAGTAAAACCTGTTCTAGAAGAATTAGAACTTAAAAAGTTTATCAAAGAAATCAATCAACTTCAAGAGGATTTAGGGGGAAATATTACCCTAGAATTTGAAGAGAAAGTAAATAAAAATGAAACACATCAACTGTCGCTCTTTGATAACACTTCTAAACAAGAAGAAACTGTTAACGAAACTGATGAAGATGAGAAAGAATCTTTAATTAAACCTCAAATTATTACAGAAACAGAACAACTAGAAGAATTAGTCCATAAACTTTCAACCTTTACTAATGCAGAAATTCCTATTGCTTGGGATACAGAAACAACAGACTTAAACCCTCGACAAGCTGAGTTAGTTGGTATTGGTTGTTGTTGGGGAAATAAACCCACAGACATTGCCTATATTCCCATTGCACATACACAAGGAAAACAACTGCCAAAAGAAAAAGTTTTAAACACATTGCGAGCTATTTTAGAAGATAGTCACTATCCTAAAGTTTTCCAGAATACTAAATTTGATCGTCTGATTTTTAAACACCAGGGAATCAATTTAAATGGTGTAGTTTTTGATACCATGTTAGCTAGTTATGTTTTGCATCCCGAGAAAAGCCATAAATTAAGTGAGTTATGCGAACAATATTTGCATGGTATTACTTCCAAAAACTACAGTGAATTAGGAATAGGCAAAAAACAAACCATCGCCGACTTAGATATTGAAACAGTAGCCGAATATTGTGGCATGGATGCTTATGGAACATTCTTGTTAGTAGAACCCATCAAACAGGAACTAAAAGCAGTTTCTACCCTGGAAAAACTACTATTAGAAGTAGAACAACCCTTAGAAGCTGTCCTATCCATTATGGAAGACACAGGAATTGTAATTGACACAGAATACTTAGGCAAACTCTCAAAAGAACTCGAAGGAAACTTATTAACCTTAGAAGAAAAAGCATATCAAGCAGCCGGGGAAACATTTAACTTAGGATCACCCAAACAACTAGGAGAAATATTATTTGATAAATTAGAACTAAACCGTAAAAAATCAAGGAAAACAAAAACAGGATATTCTACAGATCATGCTACCCTTGAAAAACTAAAAGGAGATCACCCCATCATTGATTATATTTTAGAATATCGTACCCTATCTAAACTAAAATCAACCTATATTGATGCTCTGCCAGAATTAGTCGATAAACAAACAAAACGAATACATACCAATTTTAATCAATCTGTAACCACCACAGGTAGACTGTCTTCTTCTAACCCTAACTTACAAAATATTCCCATTAGAACTGAATTTTCCCGTCAAATAAGACAAGCATTTATACCTGAAGAAAAGTGGTCATTAGTTTCCGCCGATTATTCGCAAATTGAGCTAAGAATATTAGCCCATCTAAGTCAAGAACCCGTTTTATTAAACGCTTACCAAAACGCTCAAGATGTGCATAGTGTCACAGCAAAACTATTATTTGATAAAGAAAAAATTACTCCCCAAGAAAGAACCCTCGGTAAAACTATTAACTTTGGGGTAATCTATGGTATGGGTTCCCAAAGATTTGCTAGAGAAGCAGGGGTTAGCCCGGCAGAAGGAAAAGAATTTATCAATAAATATCGTCAACGTTACGCAAAAGTTTTTCAGTATTTAGAGAGTATGAAAAAAGAAGCGATCGCCAATGGATATGTAACCACAATTTTAGGAAGAAGACGTTATTTTAACTTTTTTGACGATAACTTATATCGTTTTCGTGGTCACGATCCTCAAACAATCGATCTCAACAAAATAAACATAAACTATAATGACTCTCAATTATTAAGAGCTGCAGCCAATGCACCCATACAAGGATCAAGCGCAGACATTATTAAAATTGCAATGGTAAAAATACAAGAAATTCTCAACAACTATCGAGCAAATTTACTGCTACAAGTTCATGACGAATTAGTATTTGAAATTCCAGCCAAAGAATGGGAAGAATTAGAAACTAAAATTAAAACCACTATGGAAAGTGCTGTCACATTAACAGTTCCTCTAATTGTCGACATCCATGCTGGTAAAAATTGGATGGAAGCTAAATAAACTGAGTTAGGAGTTCGGAGGGTGTCTGCTTGTAAGCTATTAAGCATTTAAATTGCTCCCTGCTCCCTGCTCCCCGCTTGAGAGAGAAAAAATCCTTAACCGAGTAGTATTGCAACACCTTATTGTTATCTTTCGTTACAATGAGAAAGCTTTGAAACCCAAAATCCCATTCTTTTGCTAAATTCTAAGAGACCTTAGAAACATCAGTCCCATGAAACCCCCAACACGATCTCAACAATGGCTAGGAAGCGCGCTAATAGTTTCTTTGTTAGCAGTAGGTTGCGCCTCAAACGAACCCTCTGCTACAGGTCCCCAGGCTGTTGAAGTGGAGCTAAAAACCCTGGAAACCGCTACCCTTGTTGACAGTGGCACTTATGTAGGAACCCTCGAGGCTAGACAACGGGTAGAATTAGCCCCCAGTCGAACCGATGGGAGAATTAAACAAATCTTTGTCCGTGAAGGGGATCCGGTTCGTCAGGGACAAAAATTGATCGAAATTGAACCCCAACAGCAACAGCAAGACTTAGTGGCTGCCACCGGTAACCTCAAAGTAGCTATGGCTGATCTCAAAGTAGCAGAAGCCGAACATCGCCAACGAGAAGCAGAAAGAGATCGCGCCATAGCCGATGTAGAGAATGCAAAGGCTCAGTTAGCTAGTACAGAGGCTAATGTAGAAGAAGTAAAAGCACAACTAATATTAGCTGAGAAAGATTACAAACGGGCGGTGTTTCTTGAGTCAGAAGGAGTAGTCCCTACACAAGAACTTGATGAAGCAACCAGTACATTAGATACTACTAGAGCAGAGTTGCAATCAACCATTAAAACCCGTGATGCTTCTCAACAAGCTCTCAACGCACAACAAAATAACTTACGAGCAGCGGAAAAACGGGTAGATCAAGCCTTAGCAACCATAGATAGTCGTCAATCTGCGATCGTTCAAGCACAGGGACAACAGGGTTCTACTGCTGCCACCTTAGATTACAATTTCTTGTTATCCCCTATCACTGGAGTGATGGGTGAGTTTAATGATAAAAAAATTGGTGATAGTGTCACCGTCGGGGAAAGAATCACCACCATTACTGATAATCAAGTCTTTTATCTCAACGTCAATATCCCCACAGAAAACCGCAACCGTCTTCGTAAAGGACTTCGAGTTGAGCTAATTAACACAGAAGGTGAGCCGGGGATTGAAGGAAGAGTTACCTATATCGCCCCTTTAGTAGATCAAAACGCTCAATCTATCCTCGTAAAAATGGAGTTTCCTAACGATGGCAGTCTGAGGGATAGGCAATATGTGCGAGCAAGGGTAATTTGGGAAACTCAGCCGGGGGTTTTGGTTCCCACCAGTGCGGTGAGCAGTCTTGGAGGACAGAAATTCGTCTTTATAGCCGAAGCGGGTGAGTCTGAGGATAACTTAGTAGCCAAGCAGATTCCAGTGAAAGTGGGAGCTATTCAGGGTCAATCATATCAGGTTATCTCTGGCATTAAACCAGGCGATCGCATCGCTGTTAGTCGCATTCTTGACTTAAAAGATGGTCGTACCATTAAAGAAGCTTCTGAAACGATTCAGTGATTCTCTACGGTTAAGCTGTTAAGCATTTAACTCATAACTTGTGTCAAATGCACAACAGCTTATGGGTTGTGGTTAACTGTCCAGCATTTAATCGGGAACATTAACAACAGAGGGAAAGTCGATGCAGGGGAAGAATAAATGCTTTTTTCATAAAAATAGCTGAAAAATATCGGGAATAAAGTAATGTCCAACCCTTCATTAGAAGCAATAATATCAAAAAATAATCTAATCAGAGATGAACTCAGTTCACTCATCAGTGGACAGACAACCACCACCCAAAAAGATCCATCTCTCCCCGATATCCCCCTCAAAAACCCCGATGTTATCCTAACCCCTAACGAAGTTAATCTACGCCACGGAACCGGTGTAATCGTTAGAAACATTTTTTCTGATAGTGATAATATTCTTTCGATTCGATTTCATAACTACTACGACGGCAAACAGGATTTTGGTGATGTTAAATTCTGTTTTTGTATCGATGGATTGTCTCGTGCAGAAGCTTTTACAAAACTCACTCAACTGTTCCAAGGAATTCAACCAAAACGTATTTTATGCGTTGTCTATTCACCACAAGAAGTTATCGCAGCCATCGCCCTAAAAGAAATCTTTAACGCCCCATTATGTACTTACATAATGGACGACAATAATTTATACACCTCCGATGATAATACTATTTCTTCGGATTTGATGGAGGAATTACTACAAAAATCTTCTCTACGCCTAGCAATTTCCCCGGAATTACGAGTTGCCTACGAGCAAAGATATGGGCTAAAGTTTTGGTTATTACCCCCGATAATTGCCCCTAATTTAATCACCGAAGAAATCCCCAATATTGCCACAGAAACCTCATCTGAAAAAAGAGGAATTTTAATCGGCAATATTTGGAGTCAACAGTATTTAGACTATTTACGAGATGCTATTAGAGACACCAGCGTTCAAGTAGATTGGTACTTTAATAATTACTATAACCCTGCATGGTTAACTATTGATGAAGAAGAATTTGCTAAGGAAGGGATTTTTGTCCATCCTCCCCTAGCAGAAAGCGATTTACGCCAAACTCTTAAAAAGTATAAATTTGCAATTATTCCCTCTGGAAAACTAGATACAACGGATAATATTCAAAACATTGCTCGTTTAAGTTTACCAACTAGAATACCTTTTATTTTAGCAACTTCTAATACCCCTTTATTGGTTTTAGGTAGTAAGTCAACCGCTGCCGCAAGATTCGTTGCACGCTTTGAAGTGGGAATGGTTTGTGATTACAACCCAGAAGCAGTAGAGGAAGCTGTTAGTTTTATGGACAGTACAGAAACACAGCAAACCATGCGTCAAAAAGCTGTATCTCTTGCCAAGAAATTTTCTTCTGAAGGTATTGCTAAATGGTTGTGGGATTCTCTAGAAAAAGGAGAACCCAGTGATGATAAGTTTGAAAACTTGATGCCTTTGTTACCAAAAGATTTTGCTTATTATATCGAAGATCCCACACCTAAATCTATTTGGCGAGATTTTGCTCCTGTTTATCAATCTTTAAAAAGGCTCAGAAAACAAGGATTTAACCCTAACTTTGTGATTGACGTAGGAGCATCAACAGGTATTTGGTCTGATACAGTAAACTATGTCTTTCCTGATGCCAAATATATTTTAGTTGATCCCTTGTTTTCTAAATACGATTCTTCAGCCATTGATTACTATATTAGGAATCATAAGAACTTTGAAATGGTGGAAGCTATGGTTTCTAATAAAACCGGTGAGGGAACCATTACAGTTACAGAAGATTTATACAATAGCTCGGCTTATGATGTTAATAATGCTGAGGTTGTCGAAACAATAACCTCCCCAATTATTACCTTAGACCAGTTATTAGAAGAAAAGTCCTTAACAGGAAGAGGACTGTTGAAATTAGACGTACAATTTGCTGAACATTTAGCAATAGAAGGGGGGCATAAATTATTAGAACTTGTTGATGTTTGTATTATAGAACTTTCTCTCTGGAAGACCAACGAAGATACAAAATCCATAGTGGAAATGATAGATATAATGGCTGAGTTAGGATTTCGTTTTTATGATGAAGTTGGTTATTGGAGAATGCCCCAAACAGGAACTTTATTTCAAAAAGATATCGTCTTTGTCAAAAACCCTCTATATTTAGAACCAGATCAACTTCTTTAGATATTAACAGTTATTTTAATTGCGGAGAAAATTCAGATGTTTGGAAAATTAAATCGGATTAAAGTCATTAAAGACTTGGTTGTGGAAAAGCTAGATGAAGTCCTATCTAAGCTGACTTCTCTAGATTTTATTGAACGAGGAGTTAATCATTTAGTAGAAAATCAGTATGTTATTTTTACATCTTTGATTCATGTTACTAATCTACTAAAAGATATCCTTAATAGAATGGGGGGCGAGTTTCAAAAAAATGAGCAAGTTATCAAGCAAACAGAAGTTAGCTTAAAGAATTTCTTTACTGTTTCCTTGGGAGAAACCATAAGCCAACAAGCACAAGAAAGAGAACAAGGTTTCATAAATGTTATTAAGAAACTAGAGGAAAACCAGAATACAATTCTCAGAAAGTTAGACAAAACAGATGACACAATTATTAAAAAATTAGAGGAAAATGATGAGGTAATTATTAAGAAATTAGAGGAAAACGATGATGCAATTCTTAAAAAATTAGAAGAAAATGATGCCATTACAATTGACTTAATTTCTGAACATAAAGAAAGTTCAAAATCTGAACCTGATGTGTTACTGATGGGTTTTTTATACTCCTTCTTACCTTATCGAGTTGCCATTGATGTTGGTGCTAACATTGGCAATGTTTCAGAAATGTTACTAAGATCAGGTTACGAAGTTTATGCTTTTGAACCTTATGTACCAACCTTTGCGAAGTTAACGTCGAGATTAAATAATCATCAAGACTTTTACCCTATGGACGTTGCTATTGGTGCTGACGATGGTGAAATAGATTTGTACATTGCAACAGACACCAGTGGACAAAATTTCTACCAGGAGACTTCTTTATATAACACTTTATCACCCCATTCTATGCCTCCAGGATTAGAATTTACGGATAAGGTTTCTGTAACAGTTAGAAGTTTAAAAAGTTTACAAGAAGATGGCAAAATACCTCAAGAAATTGGACTATTAAAAGTTGACGCTGAAGGATACGATTTAGAGGTTATTCGTGGAGCCACTAACACTTCTATCCCCGTCATCGTAACAGAGTTTTGGGATAAAAATCATGCTTTCGCTAAATTTGATGCTTTCAATAGTCTCAAGGTATTAGTACAAGAAATGCACCTGAGAAAGTATTACTGGTATATTGTTGTTGCTCGCAAGGAAAATAAGAATTCGTCAGATTTTGTTTATGATGTTTTTTATTATTGTAACTTCCCAGAAACCTTAAACAACTCATGGGGTAATGTGTTTTTCTTTAACGAATATGAACTATTTAGAAAAGCACTAGACTGGTGTTCTACTATGCTACCCATGTGCTATTTTAAATAGGAAACTTTTAGTCAAATTAGAGGAGCTTGGCATAACTATTTCCTTCCAAGCTCTACGACAATTTAGATTAATGATTTAATGTCTTAAATCAATCCATTTGAGGATAATACCAGGGTTTAACAAAATCTAGTTCTAAATCTGTAAAGGATTGGACATTAATAAAAACACAATCAATAGAACCTAACACCTGATCAGAATTACGAAAGCTACCAACAATATCCCACAACCGAAAATTATAGGGAAGTAACCACTGAATCAGTTCATTAAATAATGGTGTATTCTCACCATACCCACGATAAAGCCAAGATTCGAGCAGTAATACATCAACCTTACCTAATATACTAGAAGCTCCTTTTAAGATAGACAATTCACAACCTTGAGTATCCATTTTAATCACTTGGGGAATAGGGAGAGATAATTCAGTCATCGCATCATCTAAAGACCACATCTTAACAGGAACTTTAACAATGTCGGGGTTTTCAGAAGATATTTCTAAAGCGGTACTTCCGAATTTATTAGCAAAAGCATTCATCTGGATTTCACCACTTTTTTCCCCTAGCGCACATTGATGAAAAGTAAAATTGGGATTTTTTTCTAAAATCTTATCCATCAAGGACTTATAGTCCTCAAAATGATCCACCAAAGGTTCAAATAAATAGTAATTTGCATCAGAATAAACTTGAGATATATTGTAAGACCAAGTTCCATTAGATGCACCGACATCAAAAATAACTTTTGGTTGATATCCAAAGTTTTTTAATAGTGTAAACAAGTCTTGATCAAGTTGAGCAAAATTCTTTGTAAGGCTCTCCATATCTTGTTTTTAAAAATTATAGTTTAGCTACATTAGTATAGCATTACCTACAGAAAATTAATCATAATTTTAGTATATAATATTTACTATATGAGAAACTTTTAGTTTCCCAACTGTTTAATAATCCTAA
Organism: Crocosphaera sp. Alani8; assembly: GCF_038442745.1. Lineage (NCBI taxonomy): Bacteria > Bacillati > Cyanobacteriota > Cyanophyceae > Chroococcales > Aphanothecaceae > Crocosphaera > Crocosphaera sp. Alani8. The sequence goes on along the minus strand of NZ_JARVCN010000499.1, from coordinate 7,912 downwards.
ATCATAGTTTGAGTCATGCTAGTATAAATTACAGGCTTGAAACTTATGAACTTTTAATTACTTATGAGTATTTCGTCACAGACTCTACATACTGATGCTTTACAATCTCTACACTTTTTACATATACCTAAAACGGCAGGGACTAGCATTAGAAGCTGGTTAATGGATCTTTACACCGAGAAAGATTGGCTACCTTGTCATTTTCTTGAAGAGCTTGAACAACGTTCAGATCAAGAAATAAAAAAGTATCATTTTTTCAGCGGCCATTTGGGAATAAATTGGTACGCTAATTTAGGGCATACTCCTCACACTTTTACTTGGTTACGCAATCCTTTAGACAGGGAAATGTCCCAATACTATTATGTCAAAAACACCATAGATGTTATTTTAAGTTTATCCCTTAGTCCTTTAGAAGCCAATTATTTTAACGCGGTCAACAATTTATCCATGAGTGAACTTTATCAGTCATCTGCTTATATAGGTTTTTATGATAATCTACAAGTAAGATTTTTAGCAGGAATTTTTCCAATAAAGCAACAGGAACCTATTTATTGTAATGATGATATTTTAAATCTAGCTAAAGAGAACCTGCTGAAGTTATTTTTCTGGGGAATTTGTGAATTAATGGAGGATTCAGTAGTTCTATTTAACTATTCGTTAGGAATTCCTCCTAGACAGTTAAACCTATCTTTAAATAAGAGAAAAAAAGCAGCTGTTGATCATCAATCTTCAGAAGAAGAGCGTAAAATTATTCAGAAAATTAATTATTATGACCAACAACTTTACTCTTTTGCTAAGTCAGTTTTTCAGGAAAGATTTAAAAATTTTACTGAAGAAATAAACCTTGATTTTCAAACATATCCTCAAAAATTAAGAAAAAATAACCAAAAAATTATTGAGTATTTGAGAAGTAATTTTCAAGAAAAGCAGAGATCAGTATCCAAACTAACCCAAATTGATTTTGATTTTTCTGAAGCGATCTTTATCGAGAATTGGTATCCTCGATTTTACTATCATCCCATCAATAAATGGTTAAGATGGGCCGGTCCAGAAAACACATCCTATATATATGTACCTCTAGCAGAAAACAATAAGTATCAAATTAGTTTTACGATCTTCTATACCATGTCTAGAGATATTTTAGAGTCATTATCTTTATGGATAGGAGAAACAAAGATTGAATTGGATGTGCAAGAAAATAATAAAAATGAAAGGTTAATTACTTATCAGTTTAAGGGAATAATTGGAGAAAACTTAATTAGTTCAACTACTCCTTATACTCCATTAAAATTTGTTGTTCCTAGAACAATACCTCTAGAAATTCCTAATCATGATGGGGATGTTGTAGAAACAAGTTATGTCAGCTTTGCAACAGATGGTTTAACTATTCAACCTTGTGATTAAAGTGCAATAGTTAGACATATATTTCTCAATATAGTAAACAAGTTTACCTTGATTTACCCTCCATAAAAACTGAAGTTTTAACTTCTTTACCTTATATTTAGAACTTACGTTGCTTGATAGTCTTCTAGTATTTTCGGTAACTCATCATAACCATCAACTCCAATTAATTTAATAATTTGTGGTCTATTTTGTTCGAGTAATATTTTAAATTCTGTATCGGTTATTTTCCCTTTTATGATGATTAATAAACCCGCAGGTTGTCGATATTCAGCAGAATCAATCTGATTTAATAGATACATTCCCAAACCCCCGTAATAGATAGTTTTAGACATATCTTCTAAGCTATAATAAGCTTCGGCCAAGTAGCTAAAATTTAGACCTTGTAAATAAGTATTCCCAGAATTCAAAGCCATTTTTATCCCTTTTTCTAGGGAAGTAATAGCAGCAGAAGGTTGAGATAAAATTACATAGGCAATCCCCAAACTATTATAAGCAAGTGCTTGACTTTGATAGTCTTCTAATCTTTCTGCTAAAACAGCCCCTTGTTCTAAATAATTAATAGCAGATTCATAGATTTCTGGGGTCATTTGTTCCACTTCTTTGGCCCTAAATACCTCGCTGTAGCCTACATTAATTAATCCGTTCGCTTCCCCTAATTTATCTCCCACTTGACGGGCAAACATTAACGCTCTTTGACTATAATTAATCGCTTGATCATAATCTTTTTCGGCAATAGAAATACGGCTCAAATGATTAAAGTTAGCAATTTCGCAAGGCTTATCTAATGCTTCCTGGGCAATTTCTAAGGCTTCTAAATGAAATTTTCTTGCTTGTTGGTAATTTCCTAGAGTCAGTTGAGAATAGGCCAGTAGGGTTAATATCCTTGCCTTCTCTTGGGTTCTTTCAACCTCTTTTAAAGGGTCATCAAAATAAGTTAAAGTATCTCTTAAATTTTCTCCTGAAAAAGAAGCAAAAATACCGCCGTATAACGGGAAATCTTTCCGCTTAGTTAACTGGCGTAATGATTGTAACATCATCAGAAAATATCCTTCTCTTAAGTTACTATTTTTGCCTGTAAATCCTTGAGAAAGCTGAGCAAAAATAACAGAAAATATCAGCAGAGTGCTGTAGGATAAACGTTGACCAAACTTAGCATTATAAGGTTGTTCATCAAACCATTTTACTAAACCCTTTTCTAGAAAATGTAATACTAAAATTAATTCAACCCACGCCCTTAACTCTACCTGATAACTTTTATTAGATAAATCCGCAATCGATTCGTTATTAGCTAAACTTTTGAACAACATTTGCCCTAAAGGTAAATTAGTTTTTTTCTCCCACCAAGGCCAAGGCCCCTGCTTTTCAGCACCGAATCCTAAACCGCTTTGATTTTGTTCATAAATCCAAGCAATTAAATCGGGTTCCAAACGCAAAAATTCTGTTAATCCATCCTTAATACCGTTTGCTAACTCTAAGACATCTAAACCTTCACTGGAGTCCTTAAGAAGTTGAGAAAGTTTTTGTAATTGTTCTCTATTTAAACTATTGTTATTACTTTGATCCAAACAGGGCAAGAAAGCCGCTAATAAATGTTGAGCATCAGCATTTTTAATTTGCTCTGTGGCTAAAGTAATCGTTTGTTCATTTTGGTTTTCTTTTTGCCACCGTTCCCACTCCCCTTGAACAGTTTGTAAAGCCCTTAAAATACGGGTAGCTTTTAATTTTTTTTCTAATTGTGCGGTAGTTTTTTGAATATTCTCATCAAGTATACGTTCAAAAATTTCTCCTGTCCCTGATTCAATCTCTTTTACCAACATTCTATAAACTTGTTCTTTCGATCTAATTTTTCCTTGTAAGGTAATCTCCACAATAGAATCAATCAGTTGTTGGTAACGGTTCGATAAAGAATTAGATTCAGACATCGTTTAAGTAATCAGTAATGTAATCTTCAACTATCCTCACTTTAAACGAAAATAGTGCAACCTGAGTTCAGTTTTACAGCAATTTTCATTTGCATAGATTACAGAGTAAAAGAAAAATACTCCCCACACTTCCCACCCCTCCCTATTACTGAGCGAAGTCGAAGTACACTCCCCATAAATTTGCTTATAGCTTTTATCGGACTCATGAGGTACACTTAACTCCTGCCTCCTGCCTCAAAGCGATCACCTCTGTACCTCACAAGTATGAGAAATGCTATATATCGAACCCAGGTTACTTTGTTCGCGAAGCCCTAAGCAAACTGTTACGCTATAAGATAATCATAGTGTCTCGGACATGGTGGCCAATAACAATGGGACTCAAAAACAACTCTCGCTTTTTACGTCTTCCTCCTCTCGGCAGTCTAATCTTAATGGGAGTTGGGGTAGTTTTTCTCATCTACCTCATCTATCACTACACCAACCGTTCCAATAGTGAAGTCCCTATCGAACCCTACAGCGAATTCTTAGAGAGAGTAGAAGACGACGAGGTGGCCAGAGTCAAAATAGGCAACCGTTTAATTCTCTATCAACTGAAGTCTTTAGCCTTGCTTTCCCCTTCTGAAGACCTATTACCCTTACCAGAAAGCCCCCTCAACAACTCGCAAAACTCCCGTAACCCCCTCCACGGTTCAACTGCTTCGACACCCCTCAGAGGTGAATCCTCAAAGGATATGGTACAAGTTTTAGCCACCATTCCCATCGATGATCCCAATTTACCCACCTTACTGAGAGAAAAAGGTATCATCTTTGAGGCGGCCCCACCTCCTCAAAGTAGTTGGATCAGTACCCTTTTAGCTTGGGTTATTCCCCCTCTAATCCTGGTATTAGCCATGCAATTTCTGCTCTATCGTAACGAAGATCGAGGATCTTTGGCTTTTAGTAAAAGTAAGGCTAAAGTTTACGTAGAAGGAGAAGCCGCTAGAATTACCTTTGCCGATGTTGCAGGGGCCGAAGAAGCAAAAACCGAGTTAGTGGAAATTGTCGAATTCCTCAAAAACCCCGATCGCTTCAGTCGTATTGGTGCCAGAATACCCAAAGGGGTGTTATTAGTGGGGCCTCCAGGGACAGGTAAAACCCTCCTAGCCAAAGCCGTAGCAGGGGAAGCGGATGTCACCTTTTTTAGCATCTCTGCGTCGGAATTTGTGGAATTATTCGTGGGAACTGGAGCTGCCAGGGTCAGAGATTTATTCGATCAGGCCAAAAAACAAGCCCCTTGTATCATTTTTATCGATGAATTAGATGCGATCGGTAAATCACGTAGTGGGGGTAACGGTATCAGTGGTAGCAACGACGAACGAGAACAAACCCTAAATCAACTGTTAACAGAGATGGACGGCTTTGCAGTAGGGGATGCCACAGTCATAGTTTTAGCCGCCACCAACCGCCCAGAAACCCTCGATCCTGCCTTGTTACGACCAGGGCGTTTTGACCGTCAAGTATTAGTTGATCGCCCGGATCTTGCAGGAAGGCTGGCTATTTTAGAAATTTACGCCCAACGGGTAGAAATTGACCCAGATATTAACCTTAAGGATATTGCCACCCATACTCCAGGCTTTGCCGGGGCTGATCTAGCAAATTTGGTCAACGAAGCGGCTTTACTAGCTGCAAGAAATCAACGGGAATACGTTGCTCAAGGGGACTTTAAGGAAGCCATAGAAAGGGTTTTAGCCGGCTTGGAGAAGAAAAGCCGAGTTTTGGCGGATCAAGAGAAAAAAATTGTTGCTTACCACGAAGTTGGTCACGCTTTAATTGGGGCGGTGATGCCAGGGGGAGGTAAAGTTGCAAAGATTTCTATTGTGCCACGGGGATTATCTGCGTTAGGTTACACCTTGAAAATGCCCACCGAAGACCGTTTTTTGATGAGTGACCACGAATTTCGTCAACAAATTGCCATGTTATTAGGAGGAAGGGCGGCAGAAGAAATCGTCTTTGGTAGTGTTACTAATGGGGCTTCAGATGATTTACAACGGGCTACAGACATTGCTGAACGCATGGTAACCACCTATGGTATGAGTAAAATATTAGGGCCCTTGGCTTACGACAAACGACAACAGGGTAATTTTTTGGGGGGAAATGGCCTTAACCCTCGTCGTTTAGTGAGTGAAGAAACAGCCAAAGCAATTGACGAAGAAGTGAAGCAAATTGTTGATTCTGGGTATCAACAAGCTTTATCTATTCTCAATCATAACCGCGATCTTCTAGAAAGAATCACTCAACAACTATTAGCAATTGAGGTAATAGAAGGAGAAGAATTAAGCCAATTACTTAATCAAGTTGAGAACATTACTGAGCAATAAACAGTTATATAGAAGTTCTCATACTTGTGAGGTACAGAGGTTATCACTTTGAGGCAGGGGACAGGTGTGAAATGTACTTTAGTAACTCGCAAAGTGCCGTAGGTGTACCTTATTAGTCCGAGAAACGTTATACCTTACTAAATTTCATTGTTAATTTTCCAAATTTCCCAAGCCTGATTAGCTTCCCAAAAAGTATAAATTGATAATATGGCTAACATGGTATAGAAAGAAAAACGAACCACTTGATCCGATAATTTCGGTAAAAATCGGGTACTTATTTGTACACCGATTAACCCTCCAAAACCTAAAATAATCCCCGCCCACCAAACAACATTATTGTTTAAAGCATGACCAAAACAAGCAGAAATAGAAGTAATTACGATCACCCCTAAACTGGTTTGCACAGCAACTTTTATTTTTTCTTGTAGCAATAACATTTGTAGAGGAACCATAATAACTCCTCCCCCAATACCAAATAAACCAGCTAAAAATCCTCCTATTGCTCCCGTGAATAAACAAGCGAATTTTTCAGATAATCTCTTCTCAGATGATTGATGAGATGTTGTTGCTAAATGACGGCGCAAGTTACTTAAAAATATATTAATAATTAAGAGAAAACCAAAAGCTATTAATAAAACAAATTCAGGAATAAGATTGGCAACAATAACCCCAACTTGGGCAGTTATAACTGCAGGAATTCCTAACAATATTACCCGCCGAAAGTTCAAATATCCCATGCGCCAATTTTGAATAGTTCCCGAGGAGGAAGTAATAACAATAGCTAAACTACTGGTAGCAATAGCTTGTAAAGATGGATAATTTAGAGTGAGCAAAAGAGGAACTAAAAATGCTCCTCCCCCAATTCCTAAAATTCCTGCTAGCAGTCCGGAACCCAAACCACTAATAATTAAAATTGCGATCTCTTGTAACATAATATATTCATCATAAATTTTCCTCTGATATTTTAGTTATTTCCTTCATTAAACGGTTCAACTTCGATGGGAATTCCTACATAACCCTCGTTTCCAGGAGGAACAGTATTGTACAAATCTACATCGGGTTGTTCAGCAGGAATGCGCGAAAGTTCTTCAACAGAAATAAATTTACTATCAGATTCTAATGTTTCTTTTGCAGGAGTGTTTTGATTTTCATTTTGAAGCTTTTTAGGGGATAAACTATCAGAAGGTTTAGCATTAAAGGTAGATTTCGTTTCTACTGCTTCGTGATGATGAGACTCACTATTTCTGGTAACTTCTTGATTCGAGATAGATTCATCGTTTTCAGTGGGTGATGTTGAATTAATTTCTGATGGGTTACAAGCGGCAGAAACCAAACCCAAATAACACCTAAATTCCTCTCTCGCAAGAGAAATTCCTATCCCTGTAACAGATATCATTAATGCTGTCATAGAAAGAAAATATTTAAACACGATCGCTAAATCTCCTCACCAAAATCAAGGCCATCTTTACCTATGTTATCTTAACGCAACAAGCAACTTTTTTTGACTATGCCATATACAACCCATTGGGGATCTATAAAATTAGATCGTTCCTTGATTATCCCCTAACTCCCAATTTATCTCACCATTCTCATCCTCAATAGCAATCACTTCATAAATTGCTACTCCATGTAAAAATCTTTCTGTTGGGTTTCACTTCGTTTAACTCAACTTACGAGATCGCCGATCGCACTCCATCTGCTTAACCCGAACTCACGTTAAATTAATTCTGCTTCTTTCAACAATTTTTCAGCAATTTCTTGTCCATAAACATAAGTTAATAAACCAGGTAACCAGTCTAAAGTGAGACTGATCCCATCAGCTTCCATATATTTATAATTGCTCAAAAAATCCTTAACTTGTTGATCTAGATTCTGACAAACTTGTTTAAAGGTGGCTATAAACTCTGACGATCCTCCCAATAAGCCATAATATTCATGAGAGACTAATAATACCCATTTAGCACTTCCTGGATAAAGAACAAATTCTGAACCGTAATTGAATTGAAGATCAACAAGTCTAGCTTTTTCCGAAGAGCAAGTATAAAACTCAAGTAATTCAGACAGGGGAATATAACAATGACTTCCATATTGATCAGGTTCCCACAATTGTGACAAATAACAGTCAATATCTCCAACAATAGATGCTGCTTTTACTAAAGCATCAACTACTTTTGTTTCCAGGGTAAGCTCATCTAAAATGGTATAAAATGTACTTGACTAAGAAAGCAA
>NZ_JARVCN010000498.1:0-17470 GCF_038442745.1 Crocosphaera sp. Alani8 | reverse complement strand
TTTGGCCTAAGTTTTCGCAGCGAGTGACCCCTGGCTTTTTGAGAAGATACGAAAAATTCGGGAAGTGCGCTACCTTCTTGATTGCTAACAACCAGATCGGGGGTTTCTATGATGGCGGTGGCCCCCCATTTTCCTTCAAAGTTATAGGTATCGGCTCCAGTTCCCCCATAAATGACATGAGCACCCAAGTCTCCGAATAAGTTATCCGCTGCAACATCTTTCAGTCCCTCTTTTGTGAAGCCATTATTGGCTATGGGTGATAATGTAGCTGAGATGGGATTTACGCCGATGGAAAAGACGTTACTACCAAAGGTTCGATCCAAAACGCTGATTGATTCATCAAATGCGCCAGGTTCACTGGTGAACCCATTACCAATTATAGTATTGAGACCTTTCCCATAATTAACATTCTGAATGTAGCGCACATCTCCGGCTAAGAAGTCGTCTCCTAAGCTCTTATCAGAGAAACTATAAATACTACTTCTGATATCAGTGCTTTCTCTGTTTTGAAATTTATTAATAATGGTGTTGCCTATATTAACAAAGTTAGGAGAGAATAATTCGTCACCATAATCTTTTTCGGAACTACTTTCTCTGGTGCCGGATCTTCCTGAAACATCTAGGGTATTGCTGACTCTTTCGGGGATAATTGCTTCAAAGTCTCCTCCTAAAAATGAATCTACCCGATCTAAGAAACCTGTTACTCCATCGGCGGTAAAATAGGGTTTAAATCCTTGTCCACCGTAAATATTTCCTGTGAATAAAACGTCTTCTTCTGGGACAAACGAATTGTCGTTTCTACCCCCATAAATGGTTGTATTCTCATCAATATGAGTGATTACTATTTCGTTATATCCTAAGTCGAAGAAGGAACTTCCTGCACTGGGAATATCCGCCACCTCTAATGCGGTTAGTAGACCGAGTCCCCCCCGATCTTCTATTTCGGCTACTTTCTTAATAGTTAAGCTGGTACTACCATCGTTTTCTCCTTTAAATACAAATTCTAATTCTTTACTAACGGCACGAAAATCTAATACTAAATTATGACCATTTTTACTAATTAATTCTGTGTCAATGGTTATGGTTTGATTGCGATTAGATGTGGCAAGGAGTGAATTGGGGGTGAATTCAGAAAATACTTTTTTAGTTCCCCAATCATTACCAAAAATAAAGGTATTATCACCAGCACTAGCTACTATTTTCTCTATATTTCTTAAGGATTCTTGTCCATTATCTCCTATCCCTGCTGTGATGGAATTTGTTAATTCAGGGGAGAGAATTTTTATACTTGCTTGTGTAAATACTTCTTCCCCATTTTCATTCAATACTTTTTGATCATCTTGGTTATCACGTTTCACTTTAAAGGTCAGTTTACGGAAACCAGTTATAGAACCAACTAAGTCAGCTTCCACAAAATTACTAATGTCAACGTCATTATTCATATCCATATCCATGTCGTCTCTAGCAGTTACTAAACTTTTATTAATTTCCTCCATCAGATCCACTTGGGTAGTGGTTGAATTGGCAGGAATTGTTATAGTATATTGTTCTGTTGTGGGAATATTATTATTATGAATTCTTCCTGTAATGATTAAATTTAGTTTTAATTCTTTATTTAATTGAGTGCTAAAGGTACTGGTTATAAATTTATAATCACCGTTTAAAATATTTTCTGCTTCTACAGTAACACTTGCTTGTTCTAGGTTATTATCATTGGCAGCAATATCGGCTTCTCCTTGTGCTGATTGTCCATTGACAAATCCCAATGTTCTTAAACGAACTTGCCCTGAAGAAGCAGTGAACCCTCTGAGATTTTCTTGGGGTGTTTCTAAGGATAAAGCCCCAAAAGGTTTGAGATTTTCAGTAAGTGCTGTATTAGTATCATCCTTTAGGAAAAACTCTGTTAATTCCGCCACAGAACTGCGATGAGAAATAGTTAAAGTATTATTATTTTTACTGGCTGTTAGACCTTCTCGTTTAAAGTCTTCATTATTATTAAGAAGGGTTACCAAGTCGTCAATATTGGTGCTACTACTAACATCAACGTTGACAGTTGCCTGATTAACTTTGAGGCTGAATGTAGAAAGATTTGGAAAAGCGTCGTTAGGAATATCTAACTGAACTTTAGCCCATTCTCCTGTAGCTGAAATCAGGTTATTGTCGCTTAAAATATGGGTAACTTGTTGGGTAACGTTAGATAAATCAAGGGTGTATTTTTGTTCAGTCTTGTTTTCAGTGGATTGAACCGCTTCTACTACGTCATGACCCCAGTTATCTCCAAAAATATAAGTATCACTCCCAGCATCTCCTTTTAACTCATCGTTACCTCCTCCACCGATCAGGGTGTCGTCGTTATTTCCCCCCTCAATAGTGTCATTTCCTTCTCCCCCTTCCAGGCGATCGCTTCCTCCATTTCCTGATAAGTCATCATTCCCTAATTCTCCTCTAACTAAGTCGTCTTCACCTCCCCCTCTAATGCGATCGTTGTCGTTACCTCCTTCTAAGGTATCCTTTCCTGCTCCTCCAGAAATAGTGTCATCTCCTCCATATCCCCGTATTAGATCCGCTCCTCCATCTCCAGAGATATTGTCCCCTAAATTACCTCCTTCGATGCGATCGCTGTCTCCTCCTCCTGAGATGGTAACTGCTTGAGCAGTATTGACGGCAAAAATGTTATCTGGTTCATCAGTACCGTTAATTTGGCTTATTTTTCCGTCAGTTTGGGGTATCCCATCGGCATTCCCTTGATTAACCCCACTTGCTGACTCTGCATCTATATTAATGGGGGTGAGGTTAGGAATATCGACGACGGAGAGGAATTGAGAGTCAGGGATAATATAAGGTTGGTTAGGATATTGAGGTGTAATAGAAATTATCCAGGGGTCATCTGATGTACCGATTCCTGCTACTTCTATAGTTGAGTTGGGATAAACGTTTTGTAATTCGGTAGCAATGGTAGTCCGAGTTCCCGAATTTCGTTGAATATTGTTAATGGTAACTTGTTGTTGATTTATATTTAAACTTAAGTCTCCTCCTGTAGTATTAGTCCATAGTTTCCATTGACTGGTTCTTGATGCTAAAATATTGGCAGTTCCTGTTATTTTTAAGGTGTCATTTCCTTGCAATAATTGTGTGTTACCTGCTGTAGCATCAACCTCGTTTGCATTATTATTTATAATCTTCACAAATGTAATTACCCAGGGGTCATTATTGGTTCCCTTTCCTGTTACATCAACATCGGCAACATTAGTGAGATTTTCTAGGGCATTTTCTACATCTTTTGCTTTAGCATTGTATTGAATATTATCCGTGGTTTGACCATCATAAGTTAGAGCAAAGTCTCCTGAATCTCCCTCATGAGAAACGGTTTGAGTAAGATTAGTATTATCCTGTTGAGCAATGGCTAAATCAGTATCTATTTTTAAGCTTGATGGTTTAGGGGTGAATTGATCGATAGTATCAAATCCACTACTATTATTACTGATATCAAAAGTAACAATCCAAGGATTTTGTTCAGTTCCATTTCCCTGAATTAACTGGGCATTACTAATATTAACGTGTTCATTAAGGGCTAAAACTAAGTCATTACCAGAAGCATTATAGGGAATATTTCCTGTCCTTTCTACTTTATCTTCTGCTTTATTTTCTAGGACAAAGTCTCCTTCTGTCCCATTACTCCAAATCCTTAATTGACTTTTATTTAAAGTCGAGACACTGGTTGAAGTTTCTTGCAAGATGACATCTGCCGAGTTTAAAGTAGCTCCTAAATTAACCAACGCAGCTTCATCAAATCCTTGATTATAGTTAAAGATATTGATACTATTTTGAGGATTAGTGATGCTTTGTAAGGCTTCCTGTATATTGGCCCCAATAACTACTTCAAATTCATACGTATTCTTTCCCAAACCTCCTATGATATTCTCAACCCCATAGGCAGTTATTTTGTAGATGTCATTTTGATTATCTCTATCTCTATAAGAAACTGTAACTTTCTGACTATTGCGTAAAATGTCTCTACCAATTTTTATCGTTAAATCTTGTGTAACTTGACTCAAATCTAAGGTAGAATTGTTCCCCAAAGCCCCGTTATTTCCTACCAAATCATTTAAGATTATATTATCTTGCCAATTATCGGTAATAGTATAAGTATTGTCGCCACTTCCAGCACTAATATTCTTGATAGAAGGAATAGGAATACTTACGTTTTGGTCATCTAAACCTCCATGAACTGTATTATTTCCTGATTGGACAATAAAGCCATTACTATTAATAGTAAAGTTTAGGTTTTGTGTAACCGCAGAAAAGTCTAAACTATCCCTTCCTGATACATCAGTAATGGTGTCAATACCCCAATTATTTTCAAATAAATAAGTGTCATCACCAGCACCACCTGTTAAATTATCGTCATCAGCACCACCGGTTAAACTATCATCACCAGCACCACCGCTTAAAGTATCATTTCCGCCATTACCTAGTAAAATATCATTTTTATTTCCACCAATAAACTCATCATTGCCTCCCAAACCAGTAATATTATCTATCCCGCTTCCTGTGGTTACTTTAGCTATTTTACTAAATCCTGAATCAATTAATCCATCGGCAGTTCCTGATTTTTCTCCTGTAAAAATTATGTTTCGCTCATCTGATCCTGTATAAATAATTTCGTTAATAGTAGTATCATCTTGGGCGTTAGCTCCGCCGGTTAATGTGCGACTTAAAACTGCTCCTTGCTCAAAGATATAAGTATTTTTTCCTTGTCCACCTGTTAGGTTGTCAATATTTTTAAAAGTTAGGGATTGTGTTCCGTAAGCAACAGAGATACTGTTGTCTTTTTTTAGGGTAAAGGTAATATTTGAGGTAACATCAGATAGATCGAGACTATTGGTATTACGATAACCAGCTTCAATGGTGTTAATGTCACTAACTGTTAAGGTTTTTTCTGTAGCTGCTACTGTATATTTAACCATAACAGGATCATTATCATTATTATTATCATTATCAACAACGGTAAATGTTTTGTTAGTGTTGAGGTTAGATAAGTCTAGTTTAGTATCAGTATCATTATTACCAATAAAAGTTAGATCATCTCGTTCTGCTGCAGTTATTTGTTGATCAGTATCTTGTTTAGTAAGAGCAAAGGTATTGGCATTATTATCTCCATTTTGATAGGTGATTTCTACACCGTTTTCGACACCAGAAAAATCAATTGTCTCAACATTTTCCGTACCTTGTTGACCCCATTGTGAGCTATCATTCTTGATAGTTAATGTGACTAATGTAGCTTGATAACTATTGAGAGTAACCTCATCAAAAGCTAACCCGGCTGCGATTTCTCCTGTCTTTACTTCGAGATCCCAATCTCCTCCTAAGTCGCTATTTCCTGTTAAATCATCAGAAGCAGAAACATCAGCATCTGTGAGATTAGATAATTGATTAATGAATTGATTACCGATGGTTCCCTCAGCGACATTGCAACCATAGATGAGGATATCACCGTGATCCGTTAAAGCGTTCCCCCAACCGGTTAACTCGTCGTGGTTGTGGTTGAGATAATCCGTATTTAAGTCATTATTACCTAGATGTATGTTTCCTGCGTCACCATGGGCGACGATATGGATAGCTGCGATCGCTTCTTCGTATTGTTCTAGGGTTTGTGTAATTCGTTCGATACCATCTTCTGTTTCATCGAAAGGGACAACCATCATTTGTCCCCCTGGTTGAGAAGGGTTTATCCCGGCAATAAGATGGGAAGAATCTTCAACTGAGGTATCAATAAATAGGATTTCTAGGGAAGATGGAGAATTATTATTCATCTTTAATTATTCTGAATAGGATAATCAATTCTCCTAAGTAACAATCCCTAGTAAGTATTTAGAGGGGTATATAATTAGGAGATATACTAGAGAGAATATGATGAATTCTGGACAATTTTTATTGTGTAATTATCCAAATTCTTGCCAAAATGTAGTTAATTACTTAAGTGTTTCTACTAGTTCGTTAATGTAGTGTTACCTTGATTGAGATGTCAAGTGGTGTCAACCCGTAGAACTTTTGTCCACTGCTAATTTAGCTACTTTTTCTGGTTCTACCAAACTTTTCATAATCATTAAAATAAAAACTTATTGTTTCAAGTGTAAAAATCTTATTTGCTTGCTACGTCTGAGCTAAATCTTAATATAAATTTTAGAAACTATAAATATCATCATTTACCTATAAATCCCCCCACTTTTTCAGTTCCTTGCTAACCTATAGAAATATGTAAGGAGTGTAACGGAATCATTTATGCAAACGCGAGATATACTAACCCAAAAATCGTCTTTATCTCTCAAAGATGCTATCACTGCCAGCCAAAATTACCTGTTGTCTTCACAATATCCTCAAGGGTACTGGTGCGCAGAATTGGAGTCTAATATTACTTTAACGGCTGAAACGGTTTTAGTTCATAAAATTTGGGGAACGGACAAAACCCTTCCCTTACAAAAAATAGAAGCTTATTTACGTCAACAACAACGGGAACATGGCGGTTGGGAACTCTTCTATGGAGACGGTGGAGAAATTAGCACCTCTGTAGAAGCATACATGGCGTTACGTTTATTAGGAGTTCCACAAAATGATCCGGCTTTAATTCGCGCAAAAAATTTTATTACTAGTAAAGGAGGTATTAGCAAAACCCGAATTTTTACTAAGTTTCATCTTGCTTTAATTGGTTGTTATGACTGGAAGGGAATTCCCTCCATTCCTTCCTGGATTATGTTATTTCCTGATAGTTTTCCCTTTACTATCTACGAAATGGCAAGCTGGGCAAGAGAAAGCACTGTTCCCCTAATTATTGTTTTTAATAATAAGCCTATTTTTTCTGTTGATACTGTCTTTAAACTAGACGAACTATACACAGAAGGAGTGGAAAATGTCAAGTATGAACTACCCAAAAATAACAATTGGGGCGACATTTTTTTAGAGCTAGATAAGGTCTTTAAATTTGCCGAACAACTAGATCTTGTTCCCTTCAGAAAAGAAGGACTCGAAGCCGCTCAAAAATGGATGTTAAACCATCAACAAGAAACAGGAGATTGGGGAGGAATTATGCCCCCAATGTTGAATTCTTTGTTGGCATTTCGTACCCTGAATTACAATGTTAGTGATCCATCTGTTCAACTTGCCTTTGAAGCAATTGATCGCTTTTCTATCGAAGAAAATGATACTTATCGGGTACAAGCTTGTGTTTCTCCCGTATGGGACACAGCATGGTGCGTAAGAGCGTTGACAGATTCGGGCTTACCAAAAGATCATTTTTCTTTAGTAAAAGCAGGAAAATGGTTATTAAATAAACAAGTCCTTGAGTATGGGGATTGGGCAGTTAAAAATAAAGCAGGAAAACCTGGAGGTTGGGCTTTTGAATTTACTAATCGTTTCTACCCCGATCTCGACGATTCTGCTACGGTAGTAATGGCATTGGATGGCATAAAGTTACCGGATGAAGCTCGTAAAAAAGCAGCAATTAATCGCTGTTTACAATGGATAGAAACTATGCAATGTAAAGAGGGCGGTTGGGCAGCTTTTGATGTAGATAACGATCAAGCTTGGTTAAACGAAATTCCTTACGGAGATTTAAAAGCAATGATCGATCCCAATACCGCAGATGTGACGGCTAGGGTAGTCGAAATGTTAGGAAGTTGCGATCTAGAAATAAAAGGCGATCGCCTCAATAAAGCCCTAAATTATCTTTACAAAGAGCAGGAAAAAGATGGCAGTTGGTTTGGTCGTTGGGGTGTAAACTATATCTATGGAACCAGTGGAGTATTATCTGCATTAGCTGTTATTAACCCCGAAAAACATCGATTGGCAATGAAACGGGGAATTAATTGGTTATTAAGTTGCCAAAATAAAGATGGAGGGTGGGGAGAAACTTGTCGGAGTTATGATGATCCAACCCTGAAAGGAAAAGGAGTTAGTACCCCTTCCCAAACCGCTTGGTCTTTGATTGGTTTATTGGATGCAGGAGAGGCATTAAACCATTTTCAAACTGATGCCATCGAACGGGGAATTAACTATTTATTAAACACCCAAAATGAGGAAGGAACCTGGGAAGAATTAGAGTTTACAGGCACTGGTTTTCCTGGTCATTTTTACATCCGTTATCATTTTTATCGTCATTATTTTCCCCTGATTGCTTTAGGACGTTATCAAAGAATAATAGAGAATAAATAATGATTGTTCTTTCTTCTAACACAAGAGATAAGATGATTTAACTTTTAAGGGTTTGGCATTGCTAAACCCTTAACTATTGCTTTCTGACTTTTAATTGATTAAGATAAAGGTCATAATCCGATGACCCAACGGATAAACATTCTATAAGTACAGTTTTTATAAAATATGTTTAAAATTGCAAGATTATTTCGTTTTAAACGCTCCAATCTTTTATATTTAGTAATTTCTTTAGCTATTCTTCTATGGTGTATGAGTGTGGGTTGGGCTTTTAACCGAGCATTGGGAGCAAACCCTACCCATACTTTAGCTCAACTTGACCCCAATCGTCCCACCGTAGAAGCAGGAAAGGAACTCTATGTTTCAACCTGTGCCGGATGTCATGTCCCCATTCCTGCGGAAGTTTTACCCACAGAAACCTGGCAACAACTTCTAGAAAACCCTCAAAAGCATTACGGTACATCAGTACCTAATATGATTCGTTTGACTCAAGTTTTGATCTGGGATTATTTAAAAACAAACTCTCGCCCCATTTTGCTTAAGGGTTCACCCATACCCTACTACATCGAACAATCTCAATATTTTACGATTCTTCACCCCCGTGTAGAGTTTAACGAATCTATTACAGCAAAAACCTGTATTGGATGCCATCCTGGAATCCCAGATTTTAACTATCGTACCTTAAGTTCACAATGGGAAGATGCACCATAATTATAATAATAGGTTTCTGTTATTCATGGGAGATATTAGTAAGGGAATAGGTTATTTTTTTATTTTCTCCAAGTTTACCTAATGGCTCTGGGTTCTGGTTATTAAAGGTTACTAAAATTACACCGGCATTACTTGCTTCAAGAGTAATATTTTTATCTGCCTCCCAAGTTTTTTGAGTTTCCTTTTTTATTGTCCCATTAAAGATGGTTTTCCCGTCTGCTGTAACTTTTAGGGTTGATTCTCCCTTACTTTCAACCTTGATTGTTACTGTTTTTTTCAGAGGCTGGGACTCAGATGGAGATACAGTTACAGGAGTCGGTATTTGTTCTATTGCTCCTTCTAAAGAAGCCCTTTTTAGGGTATTAGAAATACTTTGAACTGAAAAAATAACTATAATAATATAGAAGAAATAAAGATGAATGGGACGAAATTGTAGAACTGGGAGCAAGAAGTTTAATCGTGAATAACTCTTAGACTTTGAATGGTTATCTAAAGGAAAACTTTCAGATAAACTTCTGCCATCTAAACCTAAGAAATCAGCAAACTTCCTGATAAAACTACGGGTGTAAATGGCCTCCGGTAGTTCTTCGATTTCTCCCCTTTCAATAGCTTTTAATAAACTCAAAGCAATATGAGTTTCATTGGCAATTAACTCAAGAGTTAACCCTTGTTTTTTTCTTTCATCAGATAATTTCTGACCAATCTCTTTTAATATTTCTTTCTGTAACTGTTTGGGATTGAAATGATGTTTAGTTCCTCGGGAAAATTTAGAGAAGAACTGGAGCAATCGTTTCAAATAAAGTATTTTTTTGGCATTTTTAGAAGAGTCTGAACTCTCAGTCGGCTCTTCGTTGGTTTGATAGCCATTTAGTATCAATTTCCCCCATACTTGTTTCCATGCACTATCTTCACCCACCACAGGAATGTGATCATAAGATTCTTGGGTGAGATCTCTATCTTGCTGAGGAGAATTGATTGATGATTGTTTCCTGGACATATCGATTAAATCAGCTTTCCTTTCCTTTCAATGATAAGGTTGGCACGATGTTTGAGAACATAAATTTCTGAGGGAGTAAGCAAACGATAATGTCCGGTAGGTAAGCTATTTTCATGGGTAGGAGAGAGAAAGAGTGAGTCGATAGCGGTACGGTGCAGTCTGAGTATCTGGAAACCCAGTTGTTGAACAATACGACGAATTTGACGATTTCTGCCTTCTGTAAGAATTACTTTTAGGCGAGTTTCTTGAGGACGACGATTAATTAACTCCACTTGAGCAGGTAGAGTCTTTTTGCCCATTAGCATAACACCTTCGCGCCATTGTTGTAACATTTCTTCGTGAAGATATCCTTTAACCCACACTTCGTAGGTTTTGGGTAAATGATAACGAGGATGGGTTAATTTTAGGGTTAAGTCTCCATCATTGGTTAATAATAATGCCCCAGAAGAGTTAAAATCGAGTCTTCCTACGGGATGGATACCTGTTCTCCGGGTTAATTTTTTCGGTAATAAATCTATAACAATAGTTCGATTTTGAGGATCATCGCAGGTGCATACTACACCCACAGGTTTATTGAGCAAAATATAAATTAATTTCGGTTTTTGACTGGGTTTAATAAGCTTGCCGTCTATTTCTATGCGATCGCAACTGGTATCTGCTTTATCCCCTAATATTACTATTTTCCCGTTCAACTTGACTCGTCCTGCCACTATCATATCTTCTGCACGACGACGGGAAGCAATCCCCCATTGAGATAAAATTTTTTGTACCCTTTCAACCATTACTGATTTCCTCAATATTGAACATACTGATTACTGGATTAATAAACAGTCCCAAACTAAACGAGGTTGTACGTAACTTAAAAGTTGTTTTTTAGCAACTTCCAATTTTTCTAAAAATAGCTGATCGCGAGATTTTTGCCAGGACGAATATTGTAAATAATTAATTAACCATAATTGTGCATCATTGTCTAATTCTGTGGTGATTTCCCTGGCTAATTGTAAAGCAGACAAAGAATTTGTAGGCAACTCTCGTAACTTTTGTCGCAGTTCAAAAGGGATATTTTGTAGTTGATGCCAAGCGGCGATGGCTACCCCTGGACTACCCTGACTTAAACCGATAATATCGGGATGGGTGACAATTTCTTCGTAACCCAATCGCCCTAAAATTGTTTTGACATCAGCAGTAGAAAGACGATAAAAAGGAATTTTTTGGCAACGGGAAACCAAGGTGGGTAATAAAGCGTCAACCCCAGGAGCAATCAAAATTAAGGTTGCTTTCCCCGGTTCTTCTAAGGTTTTTAATAAACCATTGGCAGCAGCTTCCGTCATGGTTTCTGCTGCTTCTATGACCACCACACAACGAGATGCTTCTAAAGGAGGGCGACTCAAAAATTGAGTGATATCACGAATTTGTTCGATACGAACTTGAGGAGGGGCTTTTCGTTTGAGTCCGCTTTCTTCGGCTTCTTTTGCTGTTAATAATTGTCCCTGGTGCAAATAAGTGGGTTCAACCCAATACAAGTCAGGATGATTTCTTTGGAGTACCCTTTTTTTCAGTTTAGCTTGCTTTTCCTCCGATAAACCCAAAGACAATAGTAACTGTGTAAAACATTTAGCCCCTAAAGATCGTCCTACACCATGAGGCCCAGCAAAAAGATAGGCAGGTGCAACACGATTTTTAGAGATCGCCTCTTGCAGTAAAGCAACCCCAGCCGGTTGTCCTATCAGTTGTCGAAAATGATTCATTTTTATAAGATGGCCACAATTCAATTAACAGTCTATATATTAGGGATAACATCTATGGCTCGCTATACATCTTCTTTCATTGCTAATGCTCCCTTAGAGCAAGTTCCTGTCTTACTAACTCAAGTATTAGAATCATCTGATTTCGGGGTAGTTTATCAAACCAATGGTTATCTAATGGCTAAAGAAATACCCGGAAAAGTTCCCTTTTCTAAAATAGTTAGCGTGGAAATTTTAATCGAGAACACTGTTGCTAAAACTAACGAGGTTCCTGTCACCTTTGTGGTGAAAAATGACGAATTACCTTTAAATACCGACAATCACTGTCAACAAAAATTTCAACAACTGCAAGAAACTCTAGAACAAAGTCAGGAGTGGCGTTCTACTAGCACCGTACTCGGTTAGTCCGCGTTTGGTTTGGTGTCTTCGTCATAATCTATCATAGAGGGGTCAATCAGGGTAATGTCAAAGGGATCGTTATTAGGTAAGGTGGGGAACTTGTCTCGTTGTCGGTGCTGGTAAATGGCAAATACCTGGGGACCGAAAACAATCTCATCCCCGTCTTGAAGATCGTGAGAGTCTTGTTTAATCTTAGCCTGATTGATCAACAAGCCATTAACACTCCGTTTTCCTTGAAAATCCCCATCAACAATACGATAATAGCTTGATCCATCCTCTCCAATACGTCGATAAAGGGTCGCATGATGGCGAGAGACGAACTGAGAACGGAGACGAATATCACAATGTTGCGATCGCCCCATACTATAGGTGGGTTCTCGCAATAATACTTCCTGTCTGCCTTTGTCATCCTCGATAATCAAGAAATGTTCTCGTTGAGGGAGTACAGATTTTTCAGCCATCACTAAACTGGGTTTAAATTGGAGTGCTTACCATTGTCTCAAAAAAGGAAACAAGGACATAGAAATGTTCACGTTCTCCTAATAATGGTTGCTGAGGATGTTTGATTGAGATATTATCAAATCTCTATTAAACACCCTGATTTAATTCTACTGTTGGTGGTGGAAAAATTGATAACGGAGTAGTAGAGAATTAGTCACTACTGTTACGGAACTAAACGCCATAAACCCTGCTGCTAGTGCCGGGCTGAGGATTAAGCCAAAACTAGGCAACAAAATTCCCGCAGCCAAAGGGATAGCTATCGTATTATAACCCAGCGCCCAGAGGAGATTTTGGCGAATTTTCCTAAAAGTTCCTAAACTCAAGTCCATAGCTGCGATTACGTCTGAAAGGCGATCGCTCATTAAGACGATATCTGCTGTTTCTATGGCCACTTGGGTTGAACCTTGTAAGGAGATACCGAGATCCGCTTGTGCTAAGGCTGGTGCGTCGTTGATGCCATCCCCCACCATACCAACTTTTTTGCTACTTTGTAACTTCTCGACTATCGCCGCTTTGCCACTGGGAGGAACTTCGGCAAACACTTCAGTAATACCCACTTGACTGGCGATGGTTTGGGCTACCTGGGGGTGATCCCCTGTGAGCAAAATTACCTCTAAGCCCCGTTTTTGTAGTTCTGAGACGGTTTCTTGGGCATCAGGTCTTAGGTTGTCTTTAAGAGCTAGAACGCCTTTGATTGACCCTTCTACCCCTAAATAAACCACTGTTTTACCGGCTTGGGTTAAGGGGTTAGTAATGGTTGTTTGATCTTGATCCCTGGTTAATCCTTTTTCCTCTAACCATCTCTGATTACCTAACCAAACTGTTTTACCTTCTACGGTTGCTTCTACCCCCGATCCTGCTTCTGTATAAAAGTCCGTAGCAGATAATAAGGATAATCCCTGTTCTTGGGCTTTTTCGAGGATGGCTATCCCTAGAGGATGATTGGTTCCGCTTTCTACGGTTGCTGCTAGTTGTAGTAAGGATTCATTAGAGATATCTCCGAAGGGAATACAATCGGTTACGGTAGGATGTCCGACGGTTAGGGTTCCTGTTTTGTCGAAAATCACCCCTTCCAGTTGATGGACTTTTTCTAGCACATCTCCCCCTTTGATTAACAGTCCCCGTTCTGATCCGATGCTAGTTCCCACTAAAATAGCGGTGGGAGTGGCTAAACCCAATGCACAAGGACAAGCTACCACCAAAACGGCGATCGCTAGTTTTAAACTGAGTAATAACGGGGATGTTGACCCCATAAGCATCTGGGTTTGACTAGGGTTTAGGACTTGGGGATACCAATGGGTTCCCAGAACATACCAAAATAAAAAGGTTAAGGAGGCTAAAGTCATCACTCCGTAGGCAAAATAGCCAGCCACTGTATCTGCTAACTGTTGAATGGGTGCTTTACGGGTTTGGGCTGTTTCCACAGAGGCGATAATCTGGGCTAAAGTGGTATCTGCACCCACTTCTGTGGTTTTGAGGGTAATCATCCCAGAATGGTTAATGGTTCCTGCGATCGCCCGATCTCCTGGGTTTTTGGCTATGGGCAAAGATTCTCCTGTAACCATAGATTCGTCGATGGCTGTTTTCCCCACAACAATTTCCCCATCCACGGGTATTTTTTCTCCGGGTAATACTTTGACATATTCTCCCACACGCACTTGTTCTACGGGAATTTCGATGCTAGAACTATCATCGGAGAAGGGATCACCCACCAATCTGGCTAAGGATGGTTGTAGGGCAATTAAGGCTTCTAAGGCTGAAGAGGCTCGGTTTCTGGCTTGTTTTTCTAGGGTGCGCCCTAGAAGAATGAACCCCAATAACATCACCGGTTCATCGAAAAAGCATTCCCAACCTAAACTGGGGAATAGAAAAGCCACACAGCTAGTAATATAGGCACTGAGGGTTCCCAAACCTACTAAGGTATTCATGTTCGCCATGCCGTGGGAAAGTCCTCGCCAACCGTCTACAATAATCTCTCGACCAGGAATTAATAGGGCGATGGTAGCTAACCCCCAATGAAACCATAAGCTATTGATAAGGGGAAGAGTTGGCCCCCCAAAATGTTCTAAATGCCCCAGGGTTGAGAAGGTTAAGAGGATAGCTGCTGTAACTAGATTAATTTTTTGTTGTTTGGCTTCTGCTTCTCGCTTTTGACTCTGGTTAAAATGGATTTGTTTAGGGGTGAGACTTTGTGAGGTGCGAATGTCGGAAGAAAAGCCAATTTTAGTCAGTTTTTCCGCTAAAGTTTCTGGTTGAATTGTCTGCGGTTCATAATCGATCACCGCTACTTCTGTAATTAAATTCACACAAGCCGAAATAACTCCAGGTTGTTGTGTGAGTTGTCTTTCTACTGATTTTACACAACCTGCACATTTCATGCCCTGTACATCGAGGGTAACGGTTTCTGTTGAGGGTTGAGTGGTTTTTGATTCTGGTTTTGAAGAGAGTTGTATCATACTTTGCTGTTATCAAAGATCACTATCTTTTGCTATCATCAACATCATTTCTTCAATTCTAGGATATCCATAAATTTTCCAACGTCATTTAGCTTTAAATTTATGTTTTCCTCATATTTTGAACCCAGAAGAGTTAACTAACAACTTTGGGGAACAGGGAACAGGGAAAGGGGAAGAGATAATTTTTTAAAAGTGTACTTTAATAAATTGTAAATTGCTGTAATTGGAGATTTTTAATAAGAAAAGGAAGATATATTACCAATATCTCCCCCTCTATTTGATTAGTTAAATCTTATTTTTTATGTTAGGTATTTACCTTACTTACCTAGATAATGAAAGTTTAAATTTCTCTAGGTTCATAGTAAACTTTTCCGCCTTCATCGGGAACTACATAACAGTTGTTGTAACCCCGCGTAAAGGCTTCCATGATAGAGTGATCAGACTTACGATAATGTTCTCCTAAAATTGGTTTAATCGCTTCTGTTGCTGTTTTTAAATGATAGTGAGGCATGGTTAAAAAGATATGATGAGCAACATGGGTACCAATATTATGATGAATATCGTTAATAAAGCCGTAATCGTGATCTACCGTAGATAAAGCCCCTTTCAAAAAGTACCAATCTTTACCTCGATACCAAGGAACATCGGGATCACTATGGTGTAAAAAGGTTACTAAATCTAACCAGATTACAAAAACAATGTAGGGACCTAGATAGTATTTAAGTAGCCAAATAAAACCGAATTGATAAGTTAAAAATCCTAATAAAGCTATCATGGAAGTACACCAAATGGTACTGGTTAAAACATCCCATTTTTCAGAAGGACGAAACAAATCACTATCGGGATGAAAATGACTTCCTTTTCTCCCTGGAGAACGTTTGAATAAATAGATAGGATAAAGAAATAAAACCAGTTTAAAACGGGCAAATTTTTCTAACCACGACATCTGATTATATTTAGACTCTGTAATAGGATACCAACTTTCGTCCGTATCAATGTTCCCTGTGTTTTTATGATGGGTGCGATGACTGATGCGCCAACCGTGAAACGGAACTAAAATAGCCGTATGGGACAGATGGCCAACGAGATTATTTAACCATTTGTAGCGAGAAAATGAACCATGACCACAATCGTGTCCGATAACAAACAATGCCCAAAACATGGTTCCTTGCATTACCCAAAAAATAGGCCAAAAAAACCAAGAATCTAAATAATTAGCGATCGCATAAAGAACGGATACTACAAAAATATCCCAAAAAAAATAAGCCAAAGATCTTATGGCAGATGATTCAAAACAATGGGGTGGAATGGCTTCTCTAACGTCTTTTAATGTAAAGGGTAGATCTACCACTTTCGGTTCTGGCCTGGGGGAGGTCATTGGTTGCTGCATTCAGTCTCGGATCTCCTTTTTGTAACTAAGGTGAGAAAAAACTTAAATTTTCTTAATTTTACTTATTATACTACTTAACACCTCGTTTATAAAATACACAAAAAATAATTTCTCTGTGAATTTTTACTTCAACAGAGAAATGGATTTTTGTCTTTAAGATAAGGTTAGGAAACAACATCCTGTTACTATAGAATTTGTATTTAATCTCAGGTTGGTATCTAGTAAGTACCCGTGCCAAGAGATACTTTTTTTGAGATTAGGAGTCTTGCCATTAAATAGTTATTTTGTTTCCTCTGATACCGTTGAAACAAAAATCTCTCACTTCTTCGCGATAAGTCTCTTTAATATCGCGCAACATACTGACAGCCATTATTTCTCCTAATACGTTGCCACCAGTGGGAGTGTGAAGTCCAGAAGCTCCGGAAGTAGTACCATCTGTACGCCAGTGCATTCCTGCACCATCTCGGAATAGGGTAACGTTAGCAATAAGCTTATTGAGTTCCCCGTGAACTGTTAAGGTTTCACCCCCTGTATAGGCAGTCAACCCTTGACCATCGGCAGTGGGAACTACGGGACTGGCAATAGGCTCATCGACAAAAAATGCCTTGGCGATAGTAGCACCAGCGGCAATAAATGCAGAGTGTCCTCCTGGATAGGAAGGGTGCGCCGGAGAACCTTCTGGAAAGGCCATCGGTAACAATAAAGTTCCTTCTTTGTCTCCTCTACCAAACTTGATATTTTGTAGTTTGTTATGTTGAATGATGCGATCGCGTACCTTGGTTTTCTCCCAAACGTCTGCCCCCTTCCCAAATAATTGTTTGAAGGTTGGATCAAAAAGCTGACCAAAAGTACCCCGTCGGAATAACTCTAAACGTTGTGCATACACTTCTGGACGCAAACGTAGATGAACACACCACTTTTGGAACCAAGCATGTTTGAGTCCATACACGGCGGCTAAAGCGGCATTGACGGTAATGTCTGGTCCGCCGAGACTACCAAATGGCTCAGATCTTTTGACACTCCCCACGAATATAATTCGGGGGATTCTTGGTTCACTGACTCAAGT
>NZ_JARVCN010000497.1:0-17521 GCF_038442745.1 Crocosphaera sp. Alani8 | reverse complement strand
CTTGGAGAAGCCCGCACTGTAACGGTACTCCGTTCAGTGTCGGGAGTCGTCACGACGAATACAACAGTCTTAAACCCCCAATACTTTCAATCACTGGTGTAGTCATTTATGCTTGTTTGTCCCCAATGTCATGCAGAAAACCCCAACAATAGTCAAGTCTGTCAACGATGTCAAACCTCTTTGATTCACCATTCTTGTCGTAAATGTGGTCATAATGTCCTTTTTTCTGAAACCCACTGCCCAAAATGCGGAACCTTCAGTGGGAGACTTTGGCAGGTAATAATAGCTAAACCCAATAAGAGCGATCGCACAAATAAAAGCTTAACCTTTGATCAAAAATATCTCGATCTTGGACAAAGATATCAAATTTTGACTTCCCAAAAAAAAGCCACTTTTCAACCAATCTCCACCACTGCAACTCATACCCTTTATCAAGGCCGAGTAGTTGACTGTCAACCTCTAGAACAATCAACCTTACCAGCATTAGTCAATCAAGTTTCAGACGCGTTACAAGAAAGCCAACAAGACGATCCAACTTTATTCTGGCAGCAAATGGGAATTCCCTCAGCGGCTTTCCCTTATATCATGCTCCAAGACTTAAAACCCATAGTTCCCCAAGTTTATGACGCTTGGACAGATCAAGACACAGAGTATATACTATTGCCCGATCGCAATCACTGGCAATCCATACCCGATCTATTAATGAATCACTCCCTACTAACTATACAGATTGTTTACTGGCTCAATCAAATTGTTACCCTATGGAAAAGTTTGCTTAGTGTTAATTGCTGTCAAAGTCTTCTCATGGTAAACAACCTGAGACTAGATGAAGATCAGAGCTTTGGATTACTCAAACTCTATGGTGACTCTCCGAATAATCCTCCATCTTTAAAAAAACTGGGTCAATTGTGGCAAACTTTGCTCAATAAAGCAGGTTATCCCACCTCAAACAAACTAAGCGATCTGATTCAAGAAGTGGCCCAAGGTAACATTAAACAAGTAGGAGAATTCCGTTTACAACTACTAGATCTAGCCGCAGAACAAGAGATTAACGATGACCAAGAAAACTCCCATAATACGGAGGATTCTTCTCCGTCTCTTGACTCAATTGCCGAAGAATTACCAGAATTTCAACCTGACTTATTGAGTGGTGAGTTAGAAGACAATCCAACTACCACAGAGGTTAGTAGTGATTCTACCGCGGTTTTGCCGATGGAATTGGTCAGTTTAACCGCTTTAGGATGCACCGATAGAGGACAACAACGGGATCACAACGAAGATTATTTTAGCCTCAATACCCAGATTGCAACTCAACAAAATAATCAAAGTTTGGGGGTAAATGGTCGTGGTATTTACATCGTTTGTGACGGAATGGGTGGCCATGCTGCCGGGGAAGTTGCTAGTAAGATGGCCACAGAAACCTTAGAAGAGTTCTTCGTCAAACATTGGCAAGGGGATTTTCCTGATCAAGAAACGATTTTACAAGGGATTTTATTGGCCAACAAAAATCTATACGAAGTCAATCAAAACAACGCTAGTTCCGGTAGCGGACGAATGGGGACTACTTTGGTCTTGTTGTTAGTAAGTCAGACCAAGGTTGCAGTTGCTCATGTGGGAGACAGTCGGGTTTATTCCATGAATCGCAAACAAGGATTGCAACAACTGACCATCGACCACGAAGTAGGACAAAGAGCAATCCAAAATGGCATAAATCCCCAATTAGCATACTCTAGACCGGATGCTTATCAATTAACTCAAGCTTTAGGTCCCCACGAAAACAAATATGTACAACCAGATATTCAATTTTTAGACCTAGTTGAAGATACTTTATTTTTACTTTGTTCCGATGGATTATGTGATAATGATTTAGTGGAAGAACACTGGGAAACCTATCTCTTACCCCTAATCAAATCTGGTCAATCATTAGAGAGGGGAATGAACCAATTAATCGACTTTACTAATAGTTATAATGGTCACGATAATATTACCGCAGTCTTAGTTCGCATGAAAATTAGACCGAAAGTTAACCCTCAAGATTGGTAACCTGAGTTCGGTGTTATACTTACATCCTGCACCTTAGATAAAACTGGCTAGTTTGTAAGCGTTCAGCTATCAGCCATCAGCTGAAAAAATCGGTTTGAGAAGAGGATTTGGTGTTAAATCTTTTTTGGAAGAGCAAAGTTAAATTTTGATACTTATATTATGACAGCAGCAACTAATGGCAAAAGACCGATTATTTATTTAGCAGCAACCGGTCACGGTTTTGGTCATGCGGTGCGAATTTCTACTGTAGCAAATGCCATTTTAAACTTGTGTCCCGATAGCTTAATAATTATGGCCACAACTGCTCCAAGATGGTTGTTAGAATCTTATATTTCAGGAGATTTTATTTACCGTCCTATGGCTTTCGATGTCGGGGTAATTCAATCGGATAGTTTCAAAATGGATAAGATTGCTACCCTTAAAAAAGTTCAGGAACTCTACGACAAACGGGAATGGTTAATGGCTGGAGAAATTAACTTTCTTAAGACCAACCAAGTTGATTTAATTTTAGCAGATATCCCCCCGTTAATGGCACCTATTGCTAAGCTGGCAGGGATACCTTGTTGGATGATGAGTAATTTTGGTTGGGACTTTATTTATGAACCTTGGGGACAAGAATGGCAAGGAATTGTTGAGTGGATCAAAGAATGTTATCAACAATGCGATCGCCTTTTTCGTCTGCCTATGGCTGAACCAATGTCTGGTTTTAATTCTATCACCGATGTAGGCTTAACAAAGGGTTCCTCTCGTTATCAAATTGACGATTTACGAGATAAGTTTAATTTAACTGCTTCTCGGGAAAAAACCATTTTACTAACTTTTGGCGGTCTAGGATTACAGCAAATTCCTTACGCTAATTTAGCACAATTTTCTGATTGGCAATTTATTACCCTTGATGCTAAGGCTCCTGACTTAGATAATATCATTAAAGTCACCGATTCTGCCTATCGTCCCTTTGATTTTATGCCTTTATGTAGTCGAGTTGTTTCTAAACCAGGGTTTAGCACTTTTTCTGAAACTATGTGTCTCGATATTCCTATTGTTTCTTTGATGAGAAATGATTTCGCTGAAACAGCTTTTTTATTAGAAGGAATTAGGAATTATGCTGACCATCAAATTGTAGAAATAGATAACTTTTTTGCAGGAAGCTGGGACTTTTTAAAAGAAGATCCCCATCCACCAAAAATTGGTAAAGTTTTAGCTAAAGATGGCTCTGAAATCATCGCTAAAGCAGTATTGGATCGGGTTAATAAAAACTAATAACCTGAGTTCGGTTTATGATATTTATTAATCGTGCCAACTAGAACGCCATGCCGCCTCTGCTTGTGCTTGAGCATTTTCTCGTTGAATTTTTTGATAAACCTTACGCATTTTTTTGATAATGTCTAATCTTTGGCGAATTTGTTGACGTTGAATACTTAATTGATGGTCAGCGAATTCAACATCAGATAATCGTAAATGAATAGCAGAAACTTTAGTGATTTGTGCTTCTTGTTTATCTTTTTCTTCTTCATTTTCTTCCTTTTCATTCTTATCTTTTCTATTAGTTTCTATCAGTACATTCAAAATATTAGGAGGATTACTCGATGAGTTTCCTGCTTCTTCTGCTTGTAAAGCCATTTCTAAAAGTTGAGGAGGTAACTTACTTGCAATGATGTTATTTTTTTGTAACTCCTTATTGACATCTTGAGAGAGGGCATGGATGATCATTCTAATGCCTTGTTCTACTCTTTTGCACCATAAAACTAGGTCTTCAGGGTTTTCAATTTTAGAAATTGAATCATCATCATCTTCATTTTGTACTTGAAATTCTTGGTTTTTAGCAATGGATAATTGGGTTAATATTTGTTCAGTTAAAGTTGCCGTTGGTGTTGGTTGGGGAAAACTAATATAAGCTAAAAACTTAGACTCAAGAGGTTGGCACAATTCCTTAATTTTTCCTTGTAATTTTTCTCGCTTACTATAAGATAATTTTAAAAATTCTTGTGGATAAATCCTCGTGCAAATTTCATAAACTGCCAAGATTAGCTGTTTTTTCACTGATAAGTTTAGTGCTTCTAAATACCGTTTATAAAGTTCATTTAGTTCTGTAAAAATTTCCGTTGATTGTTGCTCCAACTTTTCTATTTCTTGCCTAATTTTTTGCAGAGATTTTGCCATAAGTCAACCCTTGATAATCCCGAACATTCATCAAAAATAGAGAAAGAAGGCAAGAGTGGGAGACATTTCCTTACTTTTGCCTTATTATTAATAACCATTCTCGAGATAACTTACTCGTTTTATTGATTAGGTTAAGGAGTGAAAATAAGAGGGAACTACCCCGAATTTTGCTTAGCTTTTTCCTGTTTGAGCTGCAACTTCATCAGCAAAACTAACTGCTTCTTTTTCGATTCCTTCCCCTAAAACAAAGCGAGTAAAACGGCGAACTTGAATATTTTCACCCAGTTGAGAGATGGTTTGTTTTAGCAACTCCTCCACTGTCATATTAGGATCTTTAATAAAGGGTTGATCGAGCAAAGAAAGTTCTTTTTGTCTCTTCTCAATACGCCCTTGAACAATCTTTTCCTTAATGTTATCTGGTTTATTGCCTAAATCATCCCGTCCCATTTCAATTTCTTTTTCCTTAGCAATAATTGCCTCGGGAATCTCGCTTTGGGCAACGTATTCTACATTGGGACAGGCGGCGATTTGCATAGCGACGTTTTGGACAAGGTCTTTAAACTCGTCTCGACGGGCAACGAAGTCGGTTTCACAGTTCACTTCTACCAGGACTCCAATGCGGCCACCGGTATGAATGTAGCTATGAACCAATCCTTCGGCGGTTTGTCGGCCTGATTTTTTCTCGGCGGAGGTGATGCCTTTCTGCCGTAGCCATTCCATGGCCTTTTCCGTATCACCCTCGTTTTCTTTAAGGGCTTTTTTGCAGTCCATCATCCCCGCGCCAGTTTTTTCACGGAGTTCTTTAACCAGTTTTGCTGAGATTTCGGCCATTTTGATTTTCGTGTGTACGCTAAGAACTATGTTTACATGAAACGGGGTAACGTGAGTTCTAAGTTTGCAGGGGGAATTAGATTCGCTGGAGTCGCACCGCCTATCTATCAAATTTCCTTGGTATGGAACTCAGGTACATAAGGTATCTCGGGGGGGGGAAACCCCCCAGATTAATAGGAAGAAGTAATCTTACTCTTCTTCTCCCTCTTGAGGCGAGGAGGCTTCAACGTCTTCTTCCTCTTCCTCGTCGTAGTCTTCGTAGTCTTGTTCTGCAAGACTTTCTTCAAACTCTTCGTAGTCACCATCGGAGTCTAACTGACCATGACGACCTTCATAAATTGCATCCGCTAATCTACCTAAAATTAATTTTATGGAGCGAATTGCATCATCGTTGGCTGGAATGGGAATATCGGCGTAGTCAGGGTCGCAATTGGTATCCAACAGAGAAATCATTGGAATACCCAGTTTTTGACACTCTTGGATAGCATTGTATTCCCGACGTTGATCTACGATCACCACAACATCAGGGGGACGACGCATGGTTTTAATGCCGCCAAGGTATTTTTGTAGTTTTCCCAATTCTCGACGTAGTACAGAGGCTTCTTTTTTGGGACGACGAGCAATTTGTCCACTGTCTTCCATTGCCTCTAGCTCTTTGAGGCGTTCTACCCTGGTTTTAATGGTTTCCCAGTTGGTAAGCATTCCTCCTAACCAGCGTTGGTTAACGTAGTTAGCTCCGCAACGAGAGGCCTCTTGAGCAATAATACCGGCGGCTTGTCGTTTGGTTCCTACAAATAAGAACCGTTTGCCTTTATCGGAGTTGTTACGTACGTATTGATAAGCATCTTCCATCAACTGGGCTGTTTGCACCAAATCGATGATATGAACGCCGTTACGGGCTGTGTAGATGTATTGGGACATTTTGGGGTTCCAACGACGGGTTTGATGACCGAAGTGAACCCCTGCATTGAGTAAGTCCTCGAGGGATACGACTGGCATAATTTAGTTTTCTCCTGTTTCGGGTTAATCCTCCATCCAGGTGTATTTCCCCTAAAGAAACACCCGAAATCCTGAATGTGCGAGATTTTAATAACTTTACTAGGATAACAT
Organism: Crocosphaera sp. Alani8; assembly: GCF_038442745.1. Classification (NCBI taxonomy): domain Bacteria; kingdom Bacillati; phylum Cyanobacteriota; class Cyanophyceae; order Chroococcales; family Aphanothecaceae; genus Crocosphaera; species Crocosphaera sp. Alani8. The sequence continues at coordinate 11,377 of NZ_JARVCN010000497.1, read as the reverse complement.
AAAATTAAGTTATTAAGTTGATACAAACTATTATGAAAGCTTCTATCAATCCTTCGGCTAGTGGGAGTTCAATTCATCCTCACGATAGTTTTAAGATTAGCTTTGCTCCTCTGTCTTTGGAGGAAGTGTATGGGTTAGCGGATGATCCTAGCAATGGGGCGATCTCTTTGATGAGTGGGACAGTCCGACAGCAAACCGAGGGTAAGGCGGTGCAATATCTGGAATACCAAGCTTATGAACCGATGGCTTTGGTGATTTTCCAAGAAATAGCCGCTAACATTCGCAAACAATGGCCGCAAACGAACCGAGTCGTTATCCATCATCGCACTGGCAAGCTAAAAATTACAGAAATTAGTGTTTTAATCGCTGTGGGTTGTCCTCATCGGGCTGAAGCTTTTGAGGCTTGTCGTTATGGGATTGATACCCTTAAGCATAACGCTCCCATCTGGAAAAAAGAATTTTGGGCTGATGGTTCTAGTACCTGGGTAAGTATCGGTAGTTGTGAAGATGAAACGGAGTTAAGTTGAGTTAGGAGGCAGGGGGCAGAATCAGTAGATCGACAGCTTACTTGTTTGGGCTGCTGGGGAGCAGGGAGCAGGGAGCAGGGAGATTCTTTTAAACTAAATTATTTAACCTAATTTCGGGCAGAATTCCCTTATCCTCTACAGATTAGGGATGAATGCCCGACCAACAAATAAACTACGAAGTATCCACAGCAAGTTGGGGTAGTTCACATATCATATTGCTCGTGAATATATACGAGATGCTGAACCATTTGGGCCTGGTCAAAGGCTAGGAAGTAAAGAGTCTAAAGGTTCAAAAATTGATAACCCTCATTACATTATAAGTATGATAGATAGAAAAAGATGAGTACCGAAAAAATTAAAATTTCACTAATACACATCTGTAATCGTACAATACACAAAGGAATAATTGTGCTAGATAAAGATAATCCGAGATGTAGTCTTCTATTCAGTTCCTCAATAAGTCAAGATATTGAAATTGAAGGTCACGATTATTTTAAATGTTTGATCGATCTACGAATCGAACTAGAAAAACAAAACTACTATCTTTTGTGTAACGGTGCTAGACGTGACGTAAATTGTAGTGGAATGTCGAGAGAAGCTTCTAGTGGTCTTTATGGACATATTATGAGGCTTGGAAAATACATCGATCTAGACGATGAGGTATATATTTTTGACTATGCTGAGCCAGATTTAGTAGTATCGGTTAGCGAACAGGAAGAATTTAATGAATTACATCGTAGTTCTCTCCCTGCGGTAATTTCATATTATGCTGAATCTACAGTGTTTGGAGCAGAATTAATTTCTTCTCAAGCTAAGGAAAATATAATTAATCAACTTTCTTCGCATTCAGATTGGCAACTTTTGCAGAGAGAAGGCGATAGATTATCGTTTAAATTTTTAGACACTCCTGAGCAACCTCAATGGAATATAGAGATTATCATTAAAAATGATTCAATTGATATACTATTCACTGTAGAAAATGACATAAACCAAGATGCTTTTTTGACATTTTTAAATGAGCAATTAAGTTTAAATGGAGTTATATGTGATCTCAAAAAAACTTAGATATTATTAGATTTTATAAATATTTTCAGATAAACACACACAGAAAAAAGTAATCAAAATGCCTAACTTAGATGAGTTTTTTCATAAAAAATCAACATTACATACAATGGTGAAAAAACATCTAAGTATGCTAACCCTAGACACCTAAAAAAACATGAAAAAAACTTAGCTAGAAAACAAGCCAAATTAGCCCGTAAAAAGAAGGGTGCAGAATGCACCGCCGCTTGCGACCTGCCGTTGAACGGCAGGTCGGTCGGCGGAAGTAAATCAAGAGAAAAAGCACGAAAGCTAGTAGCTAGAGTTCACGAACGTATTAGCAATGCCCGTCAAGACTTTCTACACAAGTTATCAAGAAAAATTGTTGATGATAATCAGGTAGTAGTCGTTGAGAATTTGAACGTCAAGGGTATGGTTCGTAATCATAACTTAGCTAAGGCTATCTCTGATACCAAATCCGCCATATAAAACCTAGTTATAAATTTTAGTTTCATTTCTGTGAAAGTCACAATCAGTAGGCATTGTAAGGAAATTCAAATAACTGGGGTATATAAATCGGATTTGGTATGATGCCGGATGGGGAATGTTTGTCAATTTTCTTGCTTATAATATAAACTAGAGCAAAAAGGTGGTTTATTAGTAGAAATTGACAGATTTTTCCCTAGCTCTAAAACTTGCTCTAATTGCCTATATCAAATATCAGAAATGCCATTAGATATTCGGGAGTGGACTTGTCCAAGTTGTGGAACACACCATGACAGAGATGAAAATGCTGCTAAAAACATTAGAGCAGAAGGCATCAGACAACTTGCCCTGAGCAATGTCGAAGGGTTATCGGTCTTGGGAACCAGGACTGCTGCTGAAGGAGGGGAAGTAAGACCAAAAGGTGGGCGTAAGTCTGTCTTGAGGCATTCCCCTGTGAGTTCAGAAGCCCCAACTTCAGCGTAAGCAAGTTGGGGTAGTTCACTTATTAACCCCTTGCCCCGAAGAAGCGATAACTTACCCTGTGGGAACACTAAGAAACTTTTTAACGTTCATAAGTGTTATACATCAAAATTTTACGCAAATCTAGTTAAAGAGTATATCCTGTAAAGGTGAGTGAGTTGTGAGGAAGTGAATTAATGGTTATCTCCCTATCCCCCAATGGCAGTAGTCGTTTAAATAATAGAACTACTGGTTTAAATGATCGCTTTTTGAGTCCGTTACCCCATAGTCCCTTGTTCGGAACCGATGGAATCAGAGGTAAAGCAGGAGAGTTATTGACTGCTCCGTTTGCCCTACAACTAGGATTCTGGGCGGGACAGGTTATAAAATCGAAGACAACCACCCCAGGCCCGATTATTATTGGTCAAGACTCCCGTAACTCAAGCGATATGCTTGCTATGGCGATGGCAGCAGGACTCACCTCTGTCGGGTTAGAAGTTTGGCAACTAGGGCTATGTCCTACCCCCTGTGTCGCTTATTTGACCCGTCACAGCGAAGCATCGGCAGGGATCATGATCTCCGCCAGTCATAACCCACCAGAAGATAACGGGATCAAATTTTTTAATGCAGATGGTACTAAGTTATCCTCAATCCTAGCCCAAGAAATCGAAGAGGGGCTACGGGGCAATCTTTTGGTATCTATGGATAAAGTAGTCCCTTGGGGTAAAAGGTTATATCAACCCACATTAGTCGATGGTTATTGTCGCTTCCTACAAGACAGCTTACCCCCTTCGTTTAGTTGTCAAGGAATGAAAATTGTTTTAGATCTAGCTTGGGGTGCATCGGTAAATGTGGCACCAGCTATGTTTAAAGCGTTGGGTGCTGAGGTGATTTGTTTACACGATCAAGCGGACGGCGATCGCATTAATGTTGATTGTGGTTCGACTCATCTTAATCTTTTGCAAGCCACCATCAAAGAACATCAAGCGGATATGGGTTTTGCTTTTGACGGGGATGCAGATCGGGTAATGGCTGTGGACGGTAACGGGAAAGTTGTGGATGGGGATTATATCCTCTACCTCTGGGGAAAATACCTCTTAGACCAGGGTAAACTGCCCGACAACCTCTTGATTGGCACAGTTATGGCAAATTTGGGGTTTGAGCGTGCTTGGCAAGCTATAGGAGGACAATTGGTGCGTACCTCTGTGGGCGATCGCCACGTTCAGGCACAGATGTGGGAAACTGGTGCTATGCTCGGGGGTGAACAGTCAGGACACATTATCTGTCATCATTACGGGGTGTCAGGGGATGGAGTGCAAACGGCGTTACAGTTGGCTGCGTTGGTTCACGAGTCTGGGGTATCTTTATCAGAGTTGGTTAAAAATAGTTTTGAAACTTATCCTCAGATTTTACGCAATGTTCGTTTTGAGGATCGCGAGCAACTACGAAATTGGCAACAGTGCGAACCTTTACAAGAGGCGATCACTCAAGCAAAAGCAGGAATGGGTGATACAGGAAGGGTTTTGGTTCGTGCTTCGGGAACAGAACCTCTAATTAGGGTTATGGTGGAATCAGAATGTCCCAATGCTGCTAACTATTGGGTGGATTATTTGGTGAAAGTTGTGGAAACCAATCTCTGTGCCTAATGTTTATTTCGTTTTGTGGAGATAGTTATGTTGTTGTCTCCACGTTGCTTAAACTGATATTTTGCACCAGTATAGAAAAACTTAAATTGGTAAGCAGTTCCTCACTTCGTTCCGGCGCTATCGCACAGCGTTCAGCGTTCGTTTAATTTTACTCACAGTAGATGATAGGGATTGATATTTTTCAGCTGATGGCTGATAGCTGAACGCTTAGAAACTAGGTAGTTTTATCGAAGGTGCAAGAAAAATTTAGTAACGGCGAAAAATTTGTACGGGATAGGATTCCGCTACTAATTGATTAGCTTTCGCTTCGATATTCATACTACAATTAAAGTGAGATTGAGGTGAAGTTTCTTCAAAGTCAAGTAGAGTTTTAATCCGTTGATATGCTTGATAAGCAACAGTGGGAAAGAAAGAAAACTTACCGGGTAAAACACACAAATAGTTACTGTCTGTATTAGATTCAATCCAATAACTATAACGTCTTTTTTGTTCTTCTTGACTGATAAATTCGGTTTTGACGCATTCATAACTATACAGTTGACGACTGTACAATTTTTCTTTACCAAAATAACGTTCTGCTGATTCTAAAATGGGTTCTATATCAATTCCATTTACGCTTTCTTCGTTAGCATAGCTAGAATCGGCTAACAATGAGTAAATATATTTTTCTTCCCCTAGTTCTCTTTGTTGCACAAAATGATTAAAATGAAAACGATTTTTAGTTGACATTCTCACAAAATTAGTATCCACTAAAGCAGGATAAGCTACCACCATTGCGCTACGACTTCTCTTTAGTTTTGCTCTCACTTGTAAATCATTCAAAAATGGTTCAAAACCTTCTCCAACTGCAAAGACAAATAACTTTGCTTTCAATCGTTTTGAACGACCTTCTTGTGTCTCGCATAGCAAACTTTTAATCCTTAGCTTACCATAACTATCGATTAGTAGTTTATTAATTTTAATACCTGTTTCAAAAGTTACTCCATTAGTTAAACAACTCCTCACCAAATCTTGCAAAATTCTGCTAGTGTGCATAGAACAATCTAGGGTTTTTATAAACTCGTAATTAGAGGGTTCTATGTGATAAGATTCATCGAATCGATGGCAAAGTTTGCTAATCGTTTCTGTGGGATTTTTTAAGGAACAATCTAATCCTTCGTAGTTTTCTACTTGTCCATAAGTTGGTGCTAAACAGCGATTATCAACCAACCAATTATGTTGTTTTCCGTAGGCAACTTCTAATCTTCCTAAGACTCTGTTTCTTTGAATATTGATTTGTACTGCGTCGCTTTTTAGACGAGATGAGCGAATTTCTGGAGCATCTTCTTGAGGATGAATTAGATAAACAGGTGCATCATTAAACCAACCTTTTGAGTTAGGAGAAATAGCAGGAGTGAAAAAATTGGGGTTTTTCTCTACTAAATTAACGTTACACTGCTCCTTAAAATAAGGGGTATAAAGGTTAATTAAATCTTCCACTCCATTGACACAATTAATGAAGGTTTGAGCGTCATCTTGACCTGAATATAAACCCCCTGTATGGTACCATCCTTCTAACTTTCCTGAAGCTAAAGTACCAATTTGGGGAGCTTTTTCTAATACCTTAATAGATAGATTGCTATGACGGGATAAAAACTCGGCAATGGCAATTCCAGCAACACCACCACCTACGACAATAACATCAACGTATTCAATTTCTGAAACTTGAAGAGGATTCATAAACAGGATAATGAAAAAAATTTTCAAACTAATATTTTAAGTTAGATAAGATTATAACGTAGATGAAAAAAATAGGTTATGAGTAATTAAATATTTAATAATTTTTTTGGGATCTCTTTAGACTATCAGCGTGCTATTTATATTTAAAATGTAAACAGTAGCAGAACTTTTTGATTCTGTTACAGTATTTACGATTCAAGTGTAAACGCTATATATGAATTTTTCCCTTCCTATCGAGTATCGTTGTGTTTTACCTCGTTTTTATCGTCTTGCTTCAGTCAGTGTCTTATCTAACATGATGGTTCCCTTAGCAGGGTTGTGTGATACTGCTTTTTTAGGACATTTAAAAGACATTCGTTACTTAGCTGGTGTTATTCTTGGAAGTATTCTCTTTGACTATTTATATCGGGTTTTAAAGTTCATTCGTTCGGGAACTAATGCTATTACCGCACAAGCGGTAGGAAGGGATGACAAAGAAGGAGTATTACTGGCTATTTTACGCAGTGGTTTAATTGCTTTATGTATTGGTTTTATTATTCTTATTTTACAATATCCTATTGAAAAAATAGGTTTTATTTTATTATCTGGTTCTCCTGAAATCGAAGCATCGGGAATCGATTATTTTCATGCTAGAATTTGGGGCGCACCTGCGGTTTTACTTAATTTTGTTTTTATTGGTTGGTTTTTAGGAAGGGAAATGAAAGCGGCAATTTTTTTATTATCTTTTGTTGGTAATTTTTCTAATGTTGGTCTAGATTACTTTATGATTTATCGTTGGGGTTGGGAAAGTACGGGAGCAGGTTTAGCTACAGCTATTAGTCAATATTTGGCTTTATTTGTTGCTGTTATTTTCATGGTATTTAATATTAAATGGGATGGGATTTTAGAAATTGGCAAAAAAGTTTTAAATTTAGTGGAGTTAAAATCAATACTTGTCCTAAAAGGTAATATATTAATGAGATTTTTAGCTCTCATTTCTGCTTATTCTATTTTTACTAACTTAAGTGCATTGTTAGGAACGGAAATTTTAGCTGCAGATGGTTTATTATTACAAATTGCTTTGCTGAGTCAATTTACCATTCAAGGAATAGGAATGACCACACAAACTTTAACAGGAAATTTTAAAGGAAAGGGGACTACAGAACAAATAATGCCTTTATTAATTCTCTCTATTATCAATAGTTTAATTATTGCTTCAATCTTTGCTTTAACTCCCTTCTTATTTCCTAAAACGGTATTTAATTTATTAACAGATCATCAAGAAATTAGTCAAACAGCCATAGAATATACTTTATGGTTGCTTCCTCTCTTATGTTTAACTGCTACTGCATTTATGTTAGAAGCCTATTTTATTGGTCTAAAAGAAGGTAGCATTTTAAGAAATGGAGTTCTAAGAGCCTTTTTTATCGGGTTTTTACCGTTAGCAATTATGTCTTATTTTTGGCAAAATAATCATTTACTATGGTCGGGTTTAACTGCTTATATGGCAACATTGATGATCACTTTATTTCTTCAATTACCAAAAGTACAGAAAAATAATGTTTTGCAGTTTCAGGCATCAGAATCAAAAATTAATACAATTAACTCATGATATTAATGTCTGTTAAAAAGTGATGCGAAAAAGCAATAATTTATGATAAGCTAATAACTAATCTTAGGGGACTATTAAATATGGTTACGATCAACAAAAAAAAATAAAGGTTCTGTTGTAAAAAGTTTTGAAGAGTACAACTTGAAAGGTTGTTTCGGACTCATGAACTAAGATTAATTCCATCTGTACTAATTGCTTCCTAACCGTGATCGCTTGTTTTTGGAACACTACCTAATAAAATCACAGGAACACCACCAGCCGGGGAAATAGTAAAACCTCTACGCTGTGGTTCTACGGTTTTTTCAGTAGTTAAAGTGAGTGAATATTTAGAGATGATAGAAGCTAAAACTAGCTTCATTTCTAATTCGGCTAAAGCATATCCTAAACAACGACGAGTTCCTCCCCCAAATGGTAAGTATTCATAATTAGTAAACTTTTTTTCTAGAAAACGTTCGGGTTTAAATTGATGAGGTTCATGATATAAATCTTCTCGATAATGCACTAAATATATACTAGGAGTTAGCCAAGTTTCAGGGGGAAATTCACGTCCCATAATGGTCATTTTTGTTTTGGTAATGCGAGGAAAAATAATAGGAAGAATAGGATACATCCGTAAAACTTCTTGACAAACTGCATTTAGATAAGGAAGTTTTGCTATTTCTAAAGGGTTGAGATTATTGGTTGTTTCTTCTAACTCTTTACGCATTTTTTCTAGGATAGAAGGATGACTAAGAATTTGATAAAAAGCCCAACTCATACTGGTAGCAGTAGTTTCGTGACCGGCAAATAATAAAGTTACTAATTCGTCTTTTAATTCGTCATCTGTTAATGATTGTCCGCTTTCATCTTTAGCTGCCATCATTAAACTAAGAACATCACTACCACTGTTATTTTTTTGGCTACGTCTTTCCTCAATTTCTTCTTGTAATAATTGATAAATTTTTCTTCTTGTATATTGAATTCGTCCCCAAGGACTCCATTTTCCCCAATCTTTTTGTAAAAATTTAAAGAAGAGAAAACTAGAGGTTAATGGAGAATCAGTGACATCTAACATTTGGGCGAGTAAGGGCTTAATTTTTTGATATCTTTCTCCTTCCGAAATACCAAATACTACTTTTAAAATAACTTCTAAACTAATGGTTTGCATGACCTTACGGATAATAATAGGTTGATTCTCTGGACACTTATTCACAACTTCCATGGCAATATCACAGATAGATTGTGCATAAAATTGTAAACTTTGTCCATGAAAAGGAGGCATTAATAATTTTCGTTCTTTTTGGTGACGTTTCCCATCATAAACAAATAAAGATTTAGTACCAAAAAGAGGTTCCGCAATTTTATTGCCACGGCCAACATCAAAATTATCGGGATTTTGACTAAAAATTTCTTGTATTCCTAATGGGTTTCCAATAACAACAAAAGGGGCAAATCCTTGAACATTAAGGGTAAATATGTCTCCGTAAATTTGGCAACATTCTTGTTGAAATAGTAAGGGATCTTGTATCCAGCGAATTAATTGCCATAAAGGAAAAATTTGGGGTCCGTTTACTAATTTATTTTTCATATAGGTTTTATATTTGAATTCTAAATACTCTAACACAATTTTTCATGTTTTAATTGTTATTGTTTTACAGAATTAGATGCCTAGGTTGATCATTTAGATTTTAGAAAATAGCAATTTTTATTTGCAACTTTTAATAAGTTAGGAACAACGAAGAAAATGTGGTGAAATGATAGGGGGCAGTCAACCCTATTGAATTTAAGGGGTTATCTCTGCATTATTTGTCAGCAGTTGAGTGATGATATCGGCTTTAATTAGCTAAAAATTATCTTTTTCGTTCCCTATCAGATAGATTATAGTTAGTGATATCTTCAAGTAGGTTTCAGGAGATTACAAGATGCCAATTCAGAATATAGATTTTATCAAAACTATTTTTCACACTCGTCTAACAACTCTCGATCACCTCTTAAAGTCAGCTCAAACACATTTCAAAGAGAGTGAATCTTTCTTACAGGAGCGTATTACAACTGATATGTTTCCTTTTGGTACACAAGTCGCTTTTACCTGCAATCAACCACGCAACTTTGCTCTTTGGTGTGATAGTAAACCGATGGATAATCTAGATCCGAAAGTTCTGTCTCTAGCACAGGCACATGAGCATATAGCGAATACTAAAGAGCTGCTCTCAGCGATTAAAACTAAAGATGAAAAGTTGAATGAGATCACACGCATTGATCTTGGCGAGGATCTATATATCGAGATGACTGGTAACGCCTATGTGAATGATTTCTTAATGCCAAACTTCTACTTTCATCTGGTTACTGCTTACGACATTCTTCGCATTGCTGGTGTACCCATTGGAAAGCGAGACTACATGATGCACTTAGTTCCGTTCCTTAAAAATAGGTAAATAAAGGATTTAATTACATAAAGTTCATCACAAAAAACTACCTGTAAATTTTCTTTGAGGAAAGAATCTAATTTGTCTGGTTCATAATAATTTTCCTCGACAAACTTTAATATATGTTCTAAAAATTTAACTCATATATTGAATTCTTGCGTTTGCTGTTGATAATTAGAACTCATAGACAATGGTACCCTTAAATCAATTTAGCAATAAATGTCTAACCAAAGCATCTCCTACTATTTTTGCTTCTTCATCCGTCATTCCCGAAGTTAGCGGGGGACAAATATGACGGGGACACCAGTATTCTGAGTTAGGGAAACTTTCCCCTTTGCAAACCCCCTCAAATACCGGTTGTAAATGACAAGGGATCTCATAAACTGTTCCCCCTAAAAAGATGTCTTCTTCTGCTAGTGCCGCTTTTACCTCCTTAATGGTTTTTCCTTCGGGAAGAAGTATCAGCAACTTATACTGAGATGCACTATCCATGTGATCCGTGGAAACAAATCTAATTCCTGCTTCTCGCAGAGGTGCTGTAATTAACTCATAACACCGTTGTCGTCGTGCTATCATCTTGGATAACTTAGCCAGTTGAATCCGTCCTAGAATGGCATGAACCTCAGTCATACGGGTACTGTTACCAAAGTCTGTATGTAACCCCCCGAAGTCCATTCCCCGCTTTCCTTGGTTTCTCAGCGATCGCGCGATGTAGTCTTCTTCATCGTCGTTGAGGGTAATCATTCCCCCTTCAAAAGTGGTCATAATTTTAGTGGGGAAAAAGGAAAATGCTGCACCATCTCCTAAGTTTCCAGCTTGTACCCCATTGATTTGACTGCCATGAGCGTGTGCAGTATCTTCTAGAACAAATAAGCCGCGATCGTGACAATACTTCACAACTTCCGGAAACTCAGGGGAAATTACCCCCCCAATATGCACCCATAACACTCCTGAAATTTCTGGAGTAGCCCCCTTTTCTACTGCATCTTTAACCATTTGTAGAGAAGGAGCAAAAGTATTCTCATCCATATCTAAATACTGTACCTCTCCTCCCACTCGCAACACCGCAGCAACGGTGGCAAAATTGGTGTTTGTGGGTACTAATACCGTTGTCCCTTCAGCTTTTTTCAGACGGAGAATAATCTCTAACCCCGAAGAACCGGTATTAACTGCTATCGCGTGTTTGCTACCAACGTACTCAGCAAAGGCTTTTTCAAATTCTGCTGTGTTCTCCCCTAAAATTAGCCTACCAGACTTGAGAACTTTTTTTGACTCTTCGGCGAAAAAGTCGATTTCTTCTTCTGTAACGTCGAAATAAAAGGGCTTGATGGGGCTTTTAGTCATGGTATCTAAATAAGTTTGGATTGAGGTACCTTTCTAGATATCACAGTGTAGAAGAAATGACTAAAAATTGCTACTCATGGGTGTTGATGTTCTGTTGAATGGGGATTAAGTACCTAAGCAAAATTAATTGTATAGTTTGAGCCAAAGTGTTTGAGAATA
>NZ_JARVCN010000496.1:0-17597 GCF_038442745.1 Crocosphaera sp. Alani8 | reverse complement strand
GCTATATCCCTTATTAAATCTAGCTTATAGCTTTTTGTGTCCCCACGCCAGATAACCCATTTCTATATTTATCTCTGAACCAGGCATGATAGTAATACTTAAGGGATAATGAGTTATGTCAAGGGTTTGGACTTTTTCGACAGTTATTCCATTACTCTGTTGGGATAGAGAAGTCGCAATCGGATAATTTTCAAATATTAAAATACTATCAAAGAGAGGAAATTTGCTCGGGACTTCGCTCCAACTTTGAATATCAACCAGAGAACTATAACTATAAGACTCTCGTTCAATTTGTTGATTTACTAGTTTTTGTAACCAAGAAATCAAGGTCTCATTTCTAGGTATTGAAATACGAACAGGAAGGGTATTAATAAAAAGGCCCACCATAGATTCGACCCCTGGGAGTTGAGGAGGACGACCGGAGACTGTCCCTCCAAAGACTATATCCGACTCCCCACTATAGTGACTCAATAATAAGGCCCATACTCCCTGAAAAATACTATTAAGGGTTAATTTGTGCTGACGACAAATTTTCTGTAAATTATCGGAAAGTACCTCAGATAATTTAAGAGATGTTTCCTGATAATTAAAATCTTTATTCCTATTTAAATTACGGGAAAGTGTAGTTTTCAAAAGGTTAGGACTACTGAAACCTTGTAGATTATTCCGCCAAAATTTTTCGGCTTGCTCTAGGTCTTGTTTTTCTAACCAAAGAATATAATTACGATAAGGAACAGGAGGAGCTATGTTCAGGGTTTTTCCTTGAGAAAATGATTCATAAAAAGCTAACACCTCTCGGAAAATAATCGATGAACACCAGCCATCTTTTAAAATGTGGTGATAACTCCAAATGAACTGAAAAGCTTCATCTTCTAGTTGAATTAAGGTACAACGCATCAAAGGAGCTTTCCTCAAGTCAAAGCCTTGTTTTTGCTCAGTTTTTAGTAATGCTTCTAGTTCAAGTTCCTGTTGCTCTTTAGAAAAATGTCTCCAGTCATGACTTATCCAAGGTAATTCAGCTTGTTTCCGAACAATTTGTAAAGGGGTTTCTCTTTTTTCCCAGATAAAAAAAGTTCGCAAAACACTGTGGCGATTAACAACCTGTTGCCATGCTTTTTTCAAAGAGATTTTATCTATACTCCCAGAGAGTCTAACACTTAATTGAATAGAATAGATACCAGAATTTTGCTCATAAAGGGAATGAAACAATAGTCCTTTTTGCAAAGGAGAAAGGGAATAAATGTCTTCAATATTTTTTTTGCTCTGTTTTTTCTGCGCAGATAATACCAAATCCGATTCTAAAACCCATCTTATCTTCTAGAAGAGGCAGGAGGCAGGGGGCAGGAGGAAGAAGGGTTTTCAAGTTTTAAGCTATCAATTTAAAAAGGGGGTAACAAGAGCGGATTTGGTATAAGTTAACCATAGTTATGTCCTTAAATTTATTGTAAATAAAAAAATTGGCAATTAAAATGTCAATCAAAAGTTAATTTAATCTATTTCCAAAAGAAGATCATCTAATTCATCTTGACTTAAGCCAGTTGCTGAAAAATCAGATGGAGTGTAACCACCAGCATCGGAAGACTGGCAGTGTTCAATTAGTTTTTCCAAAGCATTTATATACCCTTGAGCTAGTTTTTTAATAGTGCTTGTTTGGTACAGTTTTTTACTGTAACTCCAAGTTACTTGTAACCGATTTGAACTAACTATGCTGTTAATATCAATCAAGTAATTATTTACAGATGTTGGACTTTTAGATAAACCTGTTGATTCTGACGCTACTTTTAACAAATAAGACTGAAAATCATACTCATTAACCTGACCTAAATAATTGAAACGAACCTGAGATTTAGTTCTATCTTTTAACTCATTTCTAATCGCTTCATCCATTGTTAAGTAACGGAGAATACCATAGCCTATACCTTTGTTTGGAATTTGCCTCAACTGCTCTTTGATGCTTTTAATCATCTCTCCCTGATTTGAGGCTTTAGGGATAGTTAATAAAACGGGAAAAATAGAAGTAAACCAGCCAATAGTACGAGAAATATCAACATCTTCAAATAAGTCCTCCCTTCCATGTCCTTCTAAATCTATCAACAATGAATATTCATCTAACCAATTAGCAAAAGTTTGGACTAAAGCTGTCAACAAAATATCATTAATCTGAGTATTGTAAACTTGGGGTATGTCTTCTATAAGAAGACGAGTTTTTTCTTCACCTAAAGACACAATCAAGTGATCTGTAGAAGCAACTTTGTTCTCGTCTAAACCAACAGAATAATCGATCGGAATAGATTGATTATTTATTGGTACTTGTCCTAACCAATAATCTAACTCTGATTTCAGTTCCTCTGATTGAGCATAAATTTTGAGGTTTTCTCCCCATTTTTGAAAAGAAGTGGTTTTCAAAGGTAGTTCAATCTTTTGTCCCTGCTTAAGTTGTTGATAAACTATCCCAAAATCTTGTAATAAAATCCGCCAAGAAACTCCATCTACAACTAAATGATGAATGACAATTAAAAGACGACTAGGTTGATTATTTCCTAAATGCAACAACGTTGCTCTCATAATTGGTCCTTCGCTTAAATTCAGAGAGCGTTGACACTCATTAATCTTCTCCTGAAGTTTCTCTGTTTGCTCAGATGAAGAAATATTAGATAAATCCACAACCTCAAAAGGAGTGAATTCACTGGGGGGACTATACGTCTGTGTCCAAACATTATCCTCAGTTTTGAAAATTAATCTTAACCCATCATGGTGCAGTAATAGATGTTTAAAACTTTGCTCTAAATATTCGATATTAATATTTTCTTCAACCTCTAATAAAACTGCCTGATTCCAATGAAAAGTCTCCGGATTATTTTGTTCAAAAAACCACTTTTGAATAGGGGTAATAATAGCAGATCCTTCGGTTAACCCTTCCTCAGAAGATGGTCTTGAATTTATCTCCGCTACTGTAGCTAACTTAGCAACTGTTTGATGTTCAAATAGTTGTTTTGGTGTAATTTTGATTCCAGCTTGGTTAGCACGAGCAATAATTTGAATGCTAAGGATAGAATCTCCTCCCAATTCAAAGAAGTTGTGATTTATACCGATCTCTTCTTGTCCTAAAATATCTGACCAAATTCTTATCAAAGTTTCTTCAATTGCATTACTAGGAGCAACATAATTTTCAGAAATAGAGCAAAGTTCTGGATCAGGAAGTTGAGAGCGATCAATTTTTCCATTAGTGGTTAAAGGAAGGGTTTTTAAGAATATGAAAACCCTAGGAATCATATAATCAGGAAGTTGCGTTTTGAGATAATTAATAATTTCTGCCTTTAACTGGTGGGAATTTGATACTAAATCCTGATGGGTAGTAACATAAGCAACTAAATACTTATTATTCTGAGAATTATCTCTAAGTAAAACAATTGCATCTCTAATATCTTGATGCTTGTTTAAATTGGCTTCTATTTCTCCTAATTCTAGACGAAATCCTCGTAACTTAACTTGATTATCAACTCTTCCGAGAAATTCAATATTTCCATCCCCTAAATAACGAGCTAAATCTCCTGTTTTATATAACTTTTGCTCTGGATTAAAGGGATTCGTGATAAATTTTTCATCAGTTAGTTTAGAACGGTTTAGATAACCTCTAGTTAAGTTTTCTCCTCCAATATATATCTCTCCTGGAACATTAATAGAAACGGGGTTTAAGTAACGGTCTAGCAGATAAATTTGTGTATTATTAATAGGAGAGCCAATGGGTACCGTTTGTGCTGTTTGAGGACGTTTCTCGAGATTAACAGGATAAGTCAATACACCAATTGTTGTTTCTGTGGGACCGTAATGATTGAAAATTTGACATTCTGGTTTGTATTCAGTAATTTGCTCTACTAATGTCCAATTTAAAGTCTCACCCCCTAAAATTAACCTCTGATTAGGTAATATTTCTTCTGGAGAGTTTGCCGCAGCGATTAATGTTGATAAATGAGAGGGAACAATTTTTAAACAATCAATGGGATAACGACGACAATATTCAGCTAATTTATTAACATCGGTGACTCTATTTTCAGAAATCAGATGAAGACAACCTCCCATAAATAATGTTGGAAAGATTGCTGTATTTCCTAAGTCAGCAGCTAAACTTGAAACATGGGCAAAATGACAAACTTCTGGCAATTTCAGTCTTTCTATGATGCTATAAACATAGTTCATTAACTGTTTGTGTTCCACTGCAACTGCTTTAGGTTTACCTGTAGAACCAGAGGTATATATAATGTAGGCTAAATTGTTAGCTGAGACTTCAATGTTAACATTTTCTTCTTTTGCTTCAGAAATCTTGTCTTTCTCTATGTCTAAATTAATAAGAGTCCTTGAGAAATTCTGGATATTTTTAAACAAATTATCTTGAGTGATTAAAGCAGTAACATCAACATCTTTTAAACGAAAGTCTAACCCTTCTTGAGGTAATGTTGGATCTAAGGGAAGATATGTAGCACCTATTTTGTGAATCGCCAATATTGCAATAATCAAGTCTATAGACCTATCTATATATAAAGCAACTATACTTTCTTTTGTAACTCCCTTATCTATTAGATAATGAGCAATTTGATTAGATTTTCTGTTCAATTCATCATAGGTTAATTTCTGTTCTTCAAAAATAATAGCCGGATTATCTGGTGTCTGTTTTGCTTGGTTTTCAACTTGGATATGAGTTAAGGTTTCTTGAGAATATCTTTTACCTGTGTTGTTGAAATCAACCAGGACTTTTTGCTTTTCTGAAGAGCTTAAAATGCTTAATTTATCAAGACAAGCGGTTGGATTCTCAATAATGTTGCTTAATAGCGTTATAAACTGCTCCTCTAATTGTTTAATATCATAATTTTCAAAGAATCGTTCGTCGTAATTAAAGTTAAGGTTCAAAGTCCCATTATTAGAATAGGCAATTAATTTCAGTTTAAATGGTGATATATAACTGTATTTTTTGGTGACAGAAAAAGAAATATTTTGAGTGGAGTAATTTGGAAAACTTTCTTCCCAATCGAAACAATAGGGAAAGAAAGCATCAGATATATCTTTACTTTCTCCCTCTAGATTATTCCAAGTGAAAAAGTCTTGGTACTTTTTAAATTCTATGTTTCTAGCACTAATTTGTTCTACAATTTCTATAAATGTATTTTTATCCTCTAAGTGAATAGTCATTGGTAAGTATTTCGCTAACAAACCCATTGCTTGAGCTAAGTCCTCATCGCTACGACCATCAGAAAGACTACCGATAATAATGTTTGATTTATTAGTCAGTTTAAAAAGCAATATATAAAAAGTCGATAATAAAAATTCAGAAATAGATAGATCACATTGGTTAGTGATATTTTCGATTTTACTCAGTAAAGTTTTAGAAACTGAAATCGGGTAAGTTTCTGCTTTAAAGTTTCGTTTTTGTTCAAGCTTCTCATTTAATAGTCGAAAATTGTTTAAGTCATTTATATCAATTTCTTGCCAGTATTTCTTCCCTATCTCTGTTTCTTCATCTTCTAAAATTTCTTGTAACCACTCTGCTATATCTGCATATTGAATCTCAGCGGCAGGCAACTCTTCATTCTGTACACAAGCTTGATAAGTCTCACTCAATTCACGGATAAAATTGTTTAGAGTTACACTATCTCCACATAAAACAGGCAATTTAACGAGTAGAATGTACTGATCTTGTGAGACTTTAATTAATACCGATTTAAGTAATGAAAGTTTCTGAAAATCAAATATTTCTTTATCAAAAATAATTGATATAGACTGAAGTTTTTCTTTCTGTTCTGAATCAGTGAATTGACTTAAATCCTCAAATCTATTATCAACACAAGAATGATCTACTATTTGCTGTAATGGATATTCCATCCCCGGCAATAGAGAGAAAATAGTGCGGAAATTCTCGTGACGTTCAATGACCTTAGAGAAAGCTTTCTGAAAGATATCTAAATCCAATTCTCCTACAATTGAAACTGAACAACTCACTTGATAGGGAATATTCTGATGTTTTCGTTGTAACGACCAAATATATTCTTGCTGAGGAGAAATTCTATATCCGTCATCAATTTCTTGGTTTGTTTTTAAGTCAAAATTTTCCATTTTGTCTATCTCCACTTAATTGCCTAGATGTGTAGTAATTTCAAAATATAAAAGCAACATTAACTTATGTCACATTAATTAATAAAGTTCTCAATACTTTTCTGATAATTGAGAAATTATTCCCCCGAAGATGTCAAATCAGACATACCTACCACAACCTTACGTGAACCAATAAATGGCATTCTTCCATGAGCAGTAAGAAGGTTATCAAGTAGCAGTAAATCTCCTGATTGCCAGGGGAAAGTAATGGCTTCTTGTTGATAAATATTGCGGATTTCTTTCAGTACAGAAGTCTCTAGAGAACTTCCATCACCATAGTAAGCATTACGGGGTAATTCGTCTTCTGTAAAAACTTCTAGAAGACTATTCCGAATCAATGAATTCAAGCTAGAAATATGAAATAAATGAGCTTGATTAAACCAGACCATTTCCTTACTTTGGGGATGCTCTACAACCCCTTGGCAAACTTGGCGGGTTTTTAATATATCCCCTATCCATTTAAACTGAATTTTGTTTTTTTTGCAATAGTTTTCTACATCTAATTTGCTGTTTGTTTGAAAAACTTTTTGCCAGGGTAAATCTAACTCTTCCCCATAGTTTCTCACATACATTACCCCTTTTCCCTGAAATTTTTTTCTAATTTTTGGAGCTATTTTCTGAAAAATTTTGCGACTATCAGCAATAGGAGTTGCACCGCCTTTATCCGCAGCTTTGACACAATAAAAAGCAATTTTACTTGGCCAACTAGAAGTATAAGACATCTCATTGTGTAGAGGAATAGACTGCTCTGGGGGATACTCTGTAGAAGTATAAATTTTCCCATTTAATTTACTTCTAGGTGTCGAACCATAGGAATAATCAAGTAAGTTTCCAAACAGGGAGTTCATAAACTCTTCAAATTCATTAATACCTGTTAGCTGAAAACCTCTAAATAGGATTGCTCCTTTTTGGTGTAAATGTGTGTTAATCAGTTTTCGATTATCAACAGCCCAAGAGACAAGATTTAATTTTATTTTATTAGCTTGGATGATTAGAGGGATTGGCTGATTTTCAAAGAAGCTTTCATTAGTCAGTTGCTGGTTAGATACACTAACTGCTTTTCTTTTAATCGATCTTAGTTTTTTGGTTCCTATCGCTGAATTGTTCATAATATTTATTGATTATTTGACTGATTGTTGAGCAAGTTAAATAATTGTCTATTTACGTTTTCTTCGTTTAAGCTTTTGGCGAACGTTAGACAACAATTTTTCTTCTTTTTCTCGTTTTTTATGTTCTTTGTCAGTGGCTATTTCTTCTTTAATTTCTGATAAACATATACTGGATTGATTTACTAAATAATTAGCAACTAGATTATAATGTTTTGACATTAAATCAATTGTATCAGAGTTGAACAAAGAAGTCTTGTATTGAAATATTCCCAAAAATTTCCCTTTTTCTTCTGCTATTCTTAGTGTTAAGTCATGGCGAACTAAGCCGTGAGCAAACTTTATTGCTTCCCAGTCCAATTTTGGTAACTTTAAGTTCATTTCTGAAGATTCATTGAGGACAAACCAAACTTGAAACAAAGGATTATACTGCAAGGTTCGCTCAATATTTAATTCATTAACAATTCTATCAAAAGGTATTTCTTGATTGGAATAAGCATTAAGGGATATTTTTCTGACCTGTTGTAAAATGTCCTGAAGACTATCATCTTGTGAAAATTTAATCCTTAAGACAAGAGTGTTGACAAAAAATCCAATCATATTTCGTGTTTCTTGTTGTTGCCGATTGGCAATAGGAGAACCAACACAAATATCCTCATCTCCACTGTAACAATAAAGTAAAATATGAAAAGCAGTTAACATTGTCATAAATACAGTCATTTTCTCTTGTTGACTAAACTGTTTAATTTTAGTCGTTAACTCAGAAGATAAGCTAAACTGAAATTCTGTCCCTTGATAATTTTGAACCGATGAGCGAGGATTATCAAAGGGTAAATTCAAGTAAGAAGAAGAATTTTCTAGTTGATTTTTCCAATACTCTAACTGTTTCTGGAATATCTCTTGATGTGATAATTCTTGTTGCCAATTTGCATAGTCAGCATATTGAACTTTTAAGGTTGGCAAAATAGGATTTTTATCTTCAATATAGCTTTGATAAAGCACTAAAAATTCTTTGATAAATATCTCAATTGACCAGGCATCCGAAATAATATGATGCATGGTTAATAGTAAAATATTCTCATATTTTTCTAGAGGAATAATACTCACCCTTATTAGACTGTCTTTGCTTAAGTCAAAAGGGTTCCTTATTTCTTGATCAATTAATTCTTGGATATTACTATTTTGGTTAATTTCTAAAATTTTCACATCAAGATAATGTCCCGAAGGAGAGTCATTAATTATCTGGACAGGTTGTCCTTGTTTCATTTCAAAGGTAGTTCTTAATGACTCGTGACGCTCAATAATGGCGTTGATACTTTTTGACAATGCCTCGAAATCTAACTCTCCTATCAACCTTAGACCACCGAATAAATTATAAGCGGCGTTAGCTCCTTCGAGTTGGTCTAAGAACCAGAGTCTTTGTTGTGTGAAGGATAATGGTAAATCTCCTTGTCTTGTAATGGACTTGATCTGCGAAATATCTAAATTGTTATTAGCTAATGAGATTTTTTGGGCTAATTGACTGACTGTGGGGTTTTCAAACAGAGATTGTAAAGATAATTCTATGGATACAGTCTGACGGAGTTTAGAGACAATTTGAGCGGCTATTAAGGAATGTCCTCCTAATTCAAAGAAGTTATCATGAATTCCTATTGGTTTTACATTTAGCTCTTCTTGCCAAATACTGACAATTAATTCTTCTACGGGAGTACAGGGTGCAACATAAATTGTCTCGCTGATAGTGTCCACCTGATCTGGAATGGGTAACGCTTTGCGATCAACTTTTCCATTAGGATTAAGAGGCAATTCTTCTAGGGGAACCCAGACAGTAGGAATCATATATTCTGGTAAATTTTCTCTGAGAAATTCACTCAGTTCCTCGAAACTCAAGGAATTATCTTCACTGATAATATAGGCAACTAAGCGTTTTTCGTTAGGGAGACGTTCTGTTGTTATAACCACAGTTTCTTTGACTTGCGGATGGTTATTGAGAATGGCTTCAATTTCTCCAAGTTCAATGCGGAAACCCTTAATCTTGACTTGGCGATCAATACGTCCGACAAATTCTATATTCCCATTGGGTAACCAACGAGCGAGATCCCCAGTTCGGTATAATTTGTCTTGTTTGTTTTGACTAAAGGGGTTAGGAATAAACTTCTCTTTGGTCAATTCCGGTAAATTTAAATACCCTTGTGCTAGTCCATCACCTCCAATATAGAGTTCCCCTGTTAAACCTTTGGGTAAGAGATTGCCATTTTTATCGAGGATGTAAATTTGCGTATTGTTGATAGGTTTTCCAATGGGAATTGTATTTTTCTTCAGGTATTCCTCTATATCTGCGTTGGGATCTTCGGTAAATCTGAGATAGATACCTTTTTTCTCAATACCAGTAATTTCTGTATCCCCTGAGTCAATTTCTGGCATAAGAACCTTGTCTTGACTACCGAATTGTTCCTGATTTCTTGCTTGAATTTGATAAGCAATTCTCAAGTTATCCTCAAGTACACTATGCAAATCTGTTGCGGTTGTATTGGGATTAGATAAAACAGTACGAAAAACTACTATTTCTTGCTCATAGGCAGGGTCGAGCAAGGTTGTTTTTGAAACAAAGGTTCTTCCTTGGGAAAATTGTTCTTCTTGTATTTTTTGATTGAGTTGATTAATTCTTTGAATCTCATCATCACTCAAAGATTTTTCTGGTACTTTTTCTCTTAAATCATCAGGAATATATCGATAGTTAACGATATTTAAAGCTGGTTGCATAATAAGTTCAAATTGCTCTAAACGGTCAATCAATCGAGCAAAGTATTGAGCCTTCTCAATACCATTATCGATAAGAATTTCATAGCCTTTTTTGCCAATAATATGTAATGCTCCGTGTAAACATAAAGAAAGTGCTGAACGGGAACCCTCAATGGTAAATCTTCCTACATCATAAGTATCTCGTTGAGCCTGATAACGGGCAGTAGTTGCAGTAAAGTTTAAAAGTTCTGGGTCTTTAAATAAACAAACACTAATTCCTTGGGGTAAATATAGTTGCTTATGACCACAAATGGTGACAGAATCGGCTTTTTCAATCCCTTTTAATTTTCCTTTATGTTTGTCAGAAAATACTGTTGGACCTCCCCAAGCACCATCTACATGAAAATGAATGTTAAATTTCTGGGCAATATCTCCTAACTCTGATAGAGGATCGACTTGACCCGTTTCTGTTGCTCCTGCAATACCAACAATAGCAAGGATAAATAGGTGATTTTTTCTGCATTCTTGAATTGTTTCTTCTAGCTGCTCAATGTCTAAATTACCTTCACTATTACTGTCAATAAAGATAATATTATTTGTTCCCAGACCCAACATTGAAGAAGCTTTGTCAAGAGAGTAGTGCATTAAACGGGAGCCGATAATAACGATATCTTCATAGCCTTTTTTCATCAAAATCTTATAGAGACTTTCTTTTAATAACTCTGAGGAGTTTTCTTGCCTTAATAGACCTGCATTTCTAGCACATAATAAAGCACTGATATTTGCGGTGGTTCCCCCAGTTGTAACAATACCTAAATTGCTATTTTTCTGTTGAATATTCTCTGTGTAAAATTCCTCTGAAAATCCATAGACGAGACGATGCAACATGGCAATCGCTTCTCTTTCCAAAAACAATAAAGATTTGGAAGTTTCGATTTTGACTAGGTTTTGGTTCAATTGTGAGATCAGCTTGCTCATATCGTGCAGAAAGTCTGGCAAAGCTGATGTCATGTGTCCAATAAATGTGGGGGAACTGGTATCAATAACGTAAGGAAGAACTTCTTGAGACAATTGTGTATAATACCTGTCAACTGTTACCGGATATGAGGGGAGTTCGCTTCGTTGAAACTGTTTGGCTAGAATATCTGTATTTACACCAGGTTGTGTAAAGGGTTTATGGTGAGGACTGACATTGCGATCTTCTGATGCACCCAGAACTAATTCTGGCTTGAAATATTCTAGGATTTTTTGCCCTGTTTCCCAAAAATTGACCTCAAAATAGGTAACATCAGCAGTAACTTCTGAAGAACCATAGAGATTAAACAATCTAGCAGAACCAAGGTTTTTGTGAAATTCTTCTGCTAAACTCAATGGCAAGGCTTCACCACTACAAAAAACATATTTCAGGCGATGAAGTTCTGATAGTTTTTCGGGTGAACTGTGTATCATTGCTTTGAGTAAGGATGGAACCAAAACAATTCTTGTTATGTTTTTCTCCTTCAACAAGTTCATCAGTGCGAGAACATCTCCCCGTATTTTATCTGGAACTATGATCAGGGGTATTCCTTGTAAAAGGGGAGAAAAGATTTCTGCAACGTGATCGACAAAACTGATGGAAGTTTTCTGAGCGCAAACCTCATCATCCGCAAAGGGTAGCTTCTCCCACATCCAATGTAAACGATTAACCAGTCCGCGAATTTTACCTAAAACCCCTTTTGGTCTTCCGCTTGAACCAGAGGTATAAATCACATAAGCTAAGTCATCTAAAGTAGCATCAGAAGTGAGGTTTTCCCTGCTCTGTTGGTCAATAATATCTTTATCCCGATCCAAACAGATAATTTGAGCTTGTTGATGGGGAATTTTGCTAATTAACTGCTCTTGGGTCAACAAAATAGGCACATTAGAATCTTCTAGCATATATGCCAGTCGTTCTTGTGGATAGTTAGGATCTAACGGTACATAGACCCCATGAGCTTTGAGAACTCCTAACAAGCTCACCAAAAGCTCTACAGATGGTTCAAAATATATCCCTACTAGCACTCCCAAACTAACACCGAGCGATCGCAGATAATGAGCAAGTTGATTAGCTTTTGTATTCAGTTCCCGATATGTTAATTTTTGGTTTTCAAACTCCACTGCGACTGCATCGGGTGTTTTTTCTACCTGAACTTCAAATAATTGATGAACGCATAAGGAAGAATATTCAACTTTTGTCTCATTCCATTCAGACAACAATTGATGTTGTTCCGATTCACTGAGCAAGGGTAAGTCTGAGAACTCTTGTTGTGGTTTAATCACAGTTGCTTGTTCAATTTCTTTAGCTAACTGGGCAATGGTGGGTTTTTCAAATAAATTACGTAAAGGAATATCTACTTTAAATGTTTGTCTTATTTGAGACATTAAACGAGTCGCAATTAAGGAATGTCCTCCTAATTCAAAGAAGTTACTATTCAC
Organism: Crocosphaera sp. Alani8; assembly: GCF_038442745.1. Taxonomy (NCBI): domain Bacteria; kingdom Bacillati; phylum Cyanobacteriota; class Cyanophyceae; order Chroococcales; family Aphanothecaceae; genus Crocosphaera; species Crocosphaera sp. Alani8. The sequence goes on along the minus strand of NZ_JARVCN010000496.1, from coordinate 5,151 downwards.
CCCTACTTTCTCTATCCCCAATATTTCTGACCAAATACCTGCTAATATTTCCTCCATTGGTGTTGAGGGTAGCACTATTTCCTCTGATGATAGTGCTGTTTCTTGAGGTGCCGGTAATGCTTTTCTATCAATCTTGCCATTGGGGGTTAATGGTAGTTCTTCTAATCTGACAAAGGCACTAGGAATCATGTAGCTGGGCAGTTTTTCTCCTAAAAATTCTCTCAACTCACTGGGGTTAATTCCTAACTCTTTTTGAGCAACAACATAAGTTACTAAGCGTTTATCTCCTGCTTGATCTTCTCTGGCAATTACTACTCCTTCTTTTACTGCTCCATATTTGGCTATTTGTGTTTCTATTTCCCCTAATTCGATGCGGAATCCTCGTATCTTGACTTGGTTGTCTATACGACCTAAATATTCTATGTCTCCATTGCCTAAATACCTGGCTAAGTCCCCAGTTCTATAAATACGACTTTCTTTTTGATTATTAAATGGGTTCTGGATAAATTTTTCTTGGGTTAGCTCGGGACGATTTAGATAGCCTCTTGCTAATCCTACTCCTCCAATACACAATTCTCCTACTACTCCTACTGGTACTGGTTGATTTGATTGGTCTAGGATGTATAGTTGTGTGTTGGCTATGCCATGACCAATTGGTATTAGTTCACTGTCGCTTTTAATCTGAGATACTGCTGACCAGATTGTGGTTTCTGTCGGACCGTACATATTCCATAAGGAGCCAGATCTTGGCAATAATTCTCTGGCTAGTTGTGGTGGTAATGCTTCTCCTCCACAAAGAATTTTTAATTTGTCGTTCCCTTGCCAACCTGCTGCTATGAGTAGCTTCCAGGTTGCAGGAGTTGCTTGCATTACTGTGGTTTTTGAGTCTGTTAGTTTGGCTAATAATTGCTTTCCGTCTGCGACTATTTCTTGAGGGGCAATTACTAGATGCGCACCGACTATCAGGGGTAGGAACAGTTCTAAGGCGGCGATGTCAAAGGAGTAGGTTGTTACTGCTAAGAGGGTGTCTTGTTCTGTTAACCCTGGGGTTTCTTTCATGGAGAACAAGAAGTTACTTAAGGCACTGTGGGGAATTTGTACTCCTTTGGGTTTCCCTGTGGAACCTGATGTGTAGATGGTGTAGGCTAAATTGTCTGTGGTTACTTCACTAATGATATTTTCCTGACTTTGTTGTGCAATATCAGCACTATCCTTATCGATGTAAACCAGTTGCCCTATATATTCTGGGATAACTTCGATGAGAGATGCTTGGGTTAGTAATAATGGTAGTTGGCTTTCTTGGAGGATAAATTTGATTCTTTGTTGGGGATAGTTGGGGTCTAATGGAACATAAGCTCCTCCTGCTTTAAGGATGGCTAAGAGTCCAATGACCATTTCTAAGGAGCGTTCGACACAAATTCCGACTAATACTTCTGGTTTTACCCCTAAAGAGCGCAGATAATAGGCTAGTTGATTGGCTTTGCTGTTTAGTTGCTCATAGGTTAATTTTTGCTCTTCAAATTCTACTGCTACTGCATGGGGGGTTTTTTCTACTTGATTCTCAAATATTTGATGAATACATAGGGGAGCATAGTTAACTGTTGTTTGATTCCATTCAGACAATAATTGCTCTCGTTCTGCTTCACTGAGTAAGGGTAAGTCTGACAAACTCTGTTGTGGGTTAGCGACAATGGCTGACAATAATGTTTCTAAATGTCCCACCATCCGCTTAATGGTCACAGGATCAAAGTAGTGTAAATCGTAGACAATTTCTAGGGATAACTCTTCCATCGGGACAACAAAGATGTTCAAAGGATAGTTATTCTGACCAACACCACTACAATTAGTAATTTTGAAAGTTTCGTTTTCTTGACTTAAGGCATCATTTATAGGGAAATTTTCAAAAGCAATAACACTATTAAACAAAGGAGTTCCTTTTGGTATTTCACTCCATTCTTGAATCGTCTTCAAAGGAGTCCACTCATACCGACGAGCATTCGCTTGTTGTGTTTGAAGTGCTTTCAACCAAGGAATAAGCTTATCAGTTTCAATAACTTTTACCCGTACTGGCAAGTTATTGATGAATAAACCCACTGCCGAGTTTACTCCTGGTAGATTTATAGGACGACCAGAACTAATAGCCCCAAAAACTATATCTTCTTCCCCACTATAACGACTCAATAGTAAAGCCCAAACCCCTTGTATCATCGTATTTAGGGTTAATTGATTTTGTCTGGCTAAGGACTTAAGTTGTTCTGTCTTTTCTTGGGATAAATTAATCTGCTCCTGACCATATTTCTCATACTGATTAGTATCAGATACACTGGTAATAAATTTATCTACTGGTAGAGGGGTAGGTGCTGTTATTCCTTGAAGTTCCTGTCGCCAGAAATTTTCGGACTCAGATGAATCTTGTTCTTGCAACCAACCAATATATTTTCGGTAAGGAAAGGATGGTTCGAGTTCTATTTGTTTGCTATTATTTAATGCTTTATATATTTCTAAGACTTCTTTAATTAAGATAACCCGTGACCAACCATCAAAGATGATATGATGGTTATTCCAAATAAATTCATAAACATCTTCATCTAGCTGAATTAAAGTCAGACGCATCAAAGGGGGTTTAGATAATTGATAAGGACGACTTTGATCAGCTTTAAGCAATATATCTAGTTTCTCTTCTTGAGTTATGCTATCGATGCCTTGCCAATCTAATTGTTCTAATTTTAGCGTTACTTTTCGATAAACTACTTGTACTGGCTCTTTAACTTCCTCCCAAAAAAAACAGGTTCGTAAAATAGTATGACGGTCAACCACTGATTGCCATGCCTGTTTAAAAGCAGATACGTTGATATTCCCTTTTAAAGTAAATCTTCCCTGATTACAATAGATACTAGATTCAGGATCATAGACAGCATGAAATAGCAATCCTTGCTGTGTTGGTGAGAGTTTATATATGTCTTGAATGTTGTTGGGTTTCATTTGCTAGTAAATGGAGGTTAGGGGTGGCTAAAATACAATTAGTAAGGTTTAGGAATTACCTCATCTTTCAGGTGGTGAAGATGTCAAAATTTATTAGGCATCCATTTGACTAATTTTGGCAAATAATTGGTCAAGTTCTGTTTGACTTACTTCTGCTTCTGGAAAATCTGAAGGGGTATAACTCCCTACTTCTATATCTTGACAATGGGTAATTAAGTTACGCAGTGCCTCTATAAAGTTGTCTGCTAAACTTTCAATGGTATTGGAGTCATAAATCTCCCGACTATAAGTCCAGTTAAATTGAATCTCTCCATTAGATACTAGCCCATCGATTTCTAGTAAATAGCTGCTGTTTCCCTGCTGACTGCGGTTTAAGTTCCTATTTCTCGAAGTCGTTTGAAAAATAGAAGTGTCTTGAAATACTTGGTCAAACTGACCTAAATAGTTGAATTTTAGTTGGGGTTGAGGTGTCGTTTCAAAAGGACTATTTTGATTGATGTATTTTAAAATTCCGTAGCTCTCACTATTGTTAGGAATTTTCCGCAACTGTTCTTTGATTGTTTTTAAAGATTCTCCCAGAGACGAACTATCTTTTAAACTAAGAAGTATAGGAAATTCAGTAGTAAACAAACCAACTGTACGGGATAAATCGATATCAGAGAATAAGTTTTCTCTTCCATTTCCTTCAAGAGCTATATAAAGTGAGTTATTGTTAGTCCATTGACAATAAGACTGAACTAAAGCTGTTAATAGTACATCGTTAATTTGAGTATTATAGGCTTTAGGAACTTCTTGCAGTAGGTCTTCAGTTTCTTTTTGATTTAGAGAAACTGAGATAGTTGTTGCAGAACCGAATTTGTTAACTTTTTGCTCTGGGGAAAAGGGAAAGTCTGTTGATGAGTCAATAATGGGTTTTGGAGTTTGACTTTGCCAGTATTCTAGTTCTAAAAGTGGGTCTGAAGAATCAACAAATTGGTTTAACTTTTCTGCCCATTGTTTAAAAGATGTAGTTTTTGTTGGTAGATTTACCTCTTTTTCTCCTTGAATAAGTTGTTGATAAGCTACTTGTATATCCTCTAATAAAATTTTCCAAGAGGTACTATCAACTACTAAATGATGAATAATTATTAATAGTTGATCTTGCTTGTCTTTGCCTAGCTCGAAATAAGCAACTTTAATTAATGGACCATTTGATAGGTTAAGACTAGCCTTTAATTCGGCTTCAATAGATGCTATTTTTTCTGTCTGTTTGGTTGCTAATTCCCCTGATAAATCTATTCTCGAAATTGGCACGATCTCATCTGGTGGAACATTGATTTGCTGCCAACCTTGTTCCGTTGCTTGAAAACGTAGTCTGAGTGCGTCATGATGTTCAAGCAATTGTTTTATAACTTGTTGCAATATATCATAGTCTAACTCTTGTTGCACCTCTAATAACATTGACTGATGACATTGGTTCGGATTGGAAAATTCCTGAGCGAAAAACCACTGTTGTATAGGGGTAAGGGGAACTTTTCCTGTGACAATCCCTGTTTCTGTTTGGATGGATTCGATGGTTTTAGCTACTGCTGCTAATTGAACAATTGTCGGATACTCAAATAATTGTTGTGGGGTGAGTTGTAAACCCATCTCATTTGCTTTGGAAATTACTTGAATACTCAGGATTGAGTCCCCTCCTAGTTGGAAAAAGTTGTCTTCAACACTAATTCGGTCTAAACCCAAAATTTCAGCCCAAATCGTTGCTAATGTTTCTTCTTGGGGAGTGTTTGGAGCAACATAATTACTTTCTTCTTTTGGTGCAGGTAATGCTTTATAGTCTATTTTTCCATTACCAGTTAAAGGGATGGTTTTGAGGGTGACAAACCGATGAGGCACCATATATTGAGGTAATCTCGTCCTGACAAACTCTTGTAAGTTGTCAGTGGTGTGAGAACCTAATACCATATAAGCAACTAATCTCTGCTTACCTTTTTCGTCTTCGGGGATAGTAACTACAGCTTGTTTGACTGATGGGTGTTGCTTTAAGGCTACTTCTATCTCTCCTAGTTCGATGCGGAAACCACGAATCTTGACTTGGCGATCGCTTCTCCCCAAAAATTCAATACTGCCATCCGGAAGAGAAGCTTCTCAAAAAGTCTGGGGGGACTCGCCGAAAGTTAGGGGACAAAG
>NZ_JARVCN010000495.1:0-17884 GCF_038442745.1 Crocosphaera sp. Alani8 | reverse complement strand
TCTTTGTCCCCTAACTTTCGGCGAGTCCCCCCAGACTTTTTGAGAAGCTTCACTTATTGTAAGGTACTTAGGGGAAAAATATAACTCCCTAGTTTATTAGTTATTTGTAAAAAAGAAGGGTTCGATGCCCTTCTTTTTTACCCGCCTATCATCCCGACACTGACCTACGGTACAGTGCGGGGCTTCTCGACGGTAAGCTAAATTTGGAAGAGGATAGTTCTTTTTTATGTGTAAAATTCTTTTAACCAGGGTAATGCTTCCTTTAAAGCTTGGCTTAAACTGCCATGAATTTTTCCATTAGTAGCTAATAAACGTCCCTCCTCCAATTTTAGAGGACTTTCATCGTAAGCGGTCACTTTCCCCCCTGCTTCTTCTAAAATAACAATTCCTGCTGCTATGTCCCAAGGACTTAAACCCCTTTCCCAGTAACCATCTAAGCGTCCACAGGCTACACTGGCAATATCTAAAGAAGCTGATCCGGCTCGACGCACCCCTTGGGTAATATGGGTTAAATAACAAAATTCTGGGTAGTTAGTATCTCTAGTTTCTCTGCGATCGTAGGCAAAACCTGTTACTAATAAACTATTGCTTAATTGCTCGGTTTGTGATACTTTTATTGGGCGATAATTAAGGGTAGCTCCTAATCCTTTAGCTCCTCGAAATAACTCTTTAGTAAAAGGATTATATATTGCACCTACAATGGATTTTCCTTGCCATAATAAACCTACAGAAACCGCCGAAGCAGGATAACCGTGGGCATAATTTGTGGTTCCGTCTAAGGGATCAATTACCCATAAATAATCGCTATCATTTGTACCGATTTTACCAGATTCTTCGGCTAAAATTTGATGGTCAGGAACTCTACGTTTTAAAATATTTAAGACAGTTACTTCTGCTTTTTTATCAGCTTCTGTTACCAAATCCCCTGGACGACCTTTTTCTTCAATTTTCTCTAATTTGCCCACCAAATCTTCTAAGATAACTCCAGCAGTCATAGCCGCTTCTGTGGCTACATCTAGAAATATTTGTAATTCTTTTGTCTCTGGTGATTCCATGAATATTTTTAGGATAGAGGTACTGAAATATATTATTCCTTAAATACGCAAAAAATTGAAAGTAGTATCTATCTATTTTCTTGATTTTTTAGAGACTTAATGTGTCAACATTAACCTTCATTAAGCCTCTAGTATATTTTAGTTTGTAAACGCCTAATATTTAGTCATCATCTATGGGAAATCCCCACTTAACTTTTCCTTTGCCAAAGTAGCGTCCAAACTGCAGTTCATAAACCTCATCTTCGTCTTGGGTTTCTACTTCTAAGTCGGATTTAGCATAACTAACACACAATAAAGCATAACCCTTTTTTCTCAGTTCTGGAGACAAGCCCACTGCTTCGGGTTGGTGTACTTCTCCAGATAAAATACGCACAGCGCAAGCAGTACAAGCTCCATTACGACAAGAAAAAGGTAATCCACAGCCTTGTGATTCAGAATTATGGAGGATGTAACGATCATCAGGAACTTGTATGGTATACTCCCGATTAACTTGACGATGATAGATACGAACGGTGTGATAACGGGTCATGAGAAAATTATGGAGTAATTAACTTTTAGTATAAACTTTTTTTGATGAGTTCAACAAAAAATTATATGACCTAAAACTTAAAGTTGTCTAACTATAACATTAGAAATGAATTATAAAAAAAATATTTAAATATAAGTCCTGATAAGCTGGAACAATATTCCATTGTTTTTTTTCTCTTAAAGAGGATAGCAATTTTTGAGATGGAAAAAATACAAATATATTATTAAAGTCATCAGGAATGCTTAATAATTCTGGTTGAGATACTAGCATCAATTTTACATTTGGTTCAAGCCTATAATTTAAAGGCATTAATTTATGAACTATATCACCATCAGATATTATAAGAGGGTTTGCTGTTCGATTAATGACACGAGATGATTGAATAATAAAATTTTCTTTTCCATTCCAACTTTCTGTTTGAGAACTAATGGTGGAAGATATAACTCCAAGTGAAATAATAATAATTGTCACAACCTTCCAAATTTTTGAACTTAATATGTTGGAAGATATAGTGATTTTGGTAGCAAGCAGATAAGCAGTAGTTAATTGAATACCTAAAATACAAGGGAATAAATATCGAGCTAAAGCTGATCTCCTCCCTCCCAGAATTAAATCTGGTAAGACAAGAAATATTGCCATTACACCGGTTAAAGTGAGAATAAATAACCAAACTCTTATTGGAGTATTTCGGACAAGAAAATAGAATGCATATAGCATGAAAAGGAAAGTTATCATACCAAAATAAATAACAAAATTTGTTTCTGAAATAAATAGTCTTTTTTCATATATTTCATGCCAATATAAAAAAATATCGCAGAAGTTTTTTGTCCAACCTCCCAACAAATCAAGAAAAGGGGCAGGTTTGCTTGTCCAATTTGTCATTGTTTGCGCAGTATTTAAATTGGTAATAATTACAACAATCCAAGGGCTAAAGCATAAGATAACCAATCCTGTAGATAATAGATAGGCAATTAGAGTCTTAGTTATCCGAAATTTTTCTATAACTAAAGTATAAATTCCATGTGCAATGACAACGAAAATAGAAAACAGAAACGTATAAAGATGAATTACTAAAGTAACTCCGTAAATAAACCAATCTTGTTTTCTATTCAAACGAATAGCTCTTAGTAAAGCAGCACTTGATATTAAAATCATTAAAATCCAAAGAGAGCGAGGTCTGGCATTTTGTGCATTAATAATATGAATAGGCGATACAGCAATCAAAGCAACAGACATCCATGCTACCGTTGATAATTTAAAGAGTTCCATACATAACCAATAAATAGCAGGAAGAGCCAATAAACTAGTTAATGCAGTTAAAAATCTCATTGTTGTTGCTGAATTACCAAACCATTGCATCCAAAATCTAGTTAATAAGAAATACAACGGTGTATGTTGCGGTGCGCCATTTGCTGTAACTTTTAATGTATCGAGAGAACTGGAAGCGGGATTAATATCTCTAAATCTTTCAATTTGTTCAGGACTTATTATTGTGTCTTTAGGAATAAGTGATTCTAAATTTCCGTACCCTCCTGATCTTACTGAAGTAATACACTCATCTCCATTAAAATATTTTTGATCAAGATTAACAAAACGAAAAAATATACCTAATATTACAATTATCAATATAATAAAACTGATTTTTTTTGATCCCCAAAATTGGCTTGTTAACATTTTTAAATAAATGTAGTTTGAATTTTGAAAACTATTTTTTCCTCTTAGTAGTAGAGAGTTTAAGAGAATTTTTGAAGCGAAGCTGCTTATTACACTAACAGGGAATAACGATTAATTATCTTATCCTTAACTATTGGCCTTGACCTAAGTTAAGGATAAAACAATTAACCCATTGATTACGGACGAATCAATAATTCCCCTTCACAAATTAATTTATCCGTATCTAACTGAAAGGAATTAATGGATACATCTGAGCCTAAATCTACTGAAAATCTTTCTATATTATCACTATCTAGATTAGGAATTCCTTGAATTTTAACTTTAGATAGTTGTAATGTTTGCGGAGGTATCAGGGTCAGCTTTGCTTTAATTGTCAAAGGTTGAGTTACACCATTATCAGTTAACTTGCCTTGTAAAATAAAATAAGAATTATCTAAATAAGCTCCTTGCCAATCGATTTGATATTTTTCCAAAAATGCATCCGTATCAGAAATACCTTGATGTTCTAATAATGTTTCTAGTAAACCTCTAAATCCCTCCCCTAACAATACAGAGGAAATAGAAGCTTGCAAATTTTTATTAGTAATAGCTACGGCTCCAGAAACTCGAATAGCCTCTAATAATTGAAGTGGTTTACCTCGTAAAACTTGACCAATGTTAATACGAATATTTTCCCCTTTTAATTGAACTTCTCCTAAATGTAATCCTTGATAAATAGCTTGATTACTGTTCAAGGTTACCCCCGAAACATGACCCTTTAGAATTTGGCGATCGCTACCTTGAATAGAAATTTCTAGAGTTTCTACCTCTTCCACTTGAGAGCGTAACCAAAGTTGCATAGCAGGAGACAATACTTTACTAATAACACGACTCATAAATTTTCGATCCTCACACAGAAACTAACGTTAAGTTTAGGATATCTGTCAATTATATTGCAATCATTTTTATTTTCGTAACAGTTTTCATCTGCATAGATTATGAACTTTCTCACTTTGAGACAGGAGACAAGAGTTAAATTTTAGGTTGTTCCATTCCATTGAAAATCCCTCTACTCAACCACTCCCATAACCAGGAACTTAACTTAGGATTTTTTAGATTTTTCTCCGTCTTCGATGTGGAAACGTTCCACAGAAGCCAATAAATCACGGGAAATACCGACAAGATTTTGTAAAGAACCGGCTACCCGTTGAGATTCTTGAGAGGTTTCTTGAGCCGTTAATTCCACAGACTGCATAACTTGACTCACCGCATTAGAATTATCTTGCTGTTGAATAGTATCTCCAGTAATCGATCGCACCAAAGTATTAATGTGATTAGAAACATCGATAATATCTTCTAAAGAACGTTTCGCTTGTTCCGACTTATCCGTTACATCGATCACCTGTTGGATACCTTCTTCCATCGCAGTCATTACCGAACCGGTTTCACTTTGAATTTGGAGTACAATTTGTTCAATTTCTTTAAGAGATTTTGCCGAACGATCTGCCAACTGACGAACTTCATCCGCCACGATAGCGAAGCCTCGTCCTGCTTCTCCGGCTCTAGCCGCTTGAATAGAAGCATTAAGAGCGAGTAAATTAGTCCTAGAGGCAATTTGAGAGATTAAAGCGACAATTTTAGAGATTTCTTGGGAAGCTTCTGCTAAGCGTTTTACCTTACGAGTGGTTTCTGACACCGTTTCTCGAATTTGCAGGATACCCGCAACCGTTCTTTCTACCGCTTCACCCCCTTTGAGAGCAGTTACAGAGGAGCTATGGGCAACTTCCTCCGCCTCACGGGCATTTTCTGCCACCCTTTGGATAGACTCGGTCATCACCTGAACAGAATTCAAGGTTACAGCTAACTCTTCTGCCATACGTAGTGCGTCACGAGAATTATTCCGGGCAAATAACTCACTATCCGTTGAACCCTTATTAACCTGTTTAGCTGTGCGTTTTACCTGAGCAACAATTTCTCGTAGATTATGGATGGTCAAATTAAAGGCATCAGCCACCGCTCCTAGTACGTCTGCGGTAACTTCAGCCTCCACCGTTAAATCCCCCCTGGCAGCTCCTTCCACATCGTCCAGAAGCCGAATAACTTGCCGTTGCAGTTCCTCTCTAGCCTGTTCCATTTCCTCAGCCCGTTGTTGCGCCTCATTGGTGGTGGTGAGAATAACCCGAGAAAGTTGGTTAAAGCTATGGGATAACTGACCTAACTCATCTTCCGAGTAAATAGTGGCTTTGACATTATAATTACCAGCATACATGGAATCAAACTGGGTCTGGAGATCCTCCATAGTCAGTTTCAATTGGTAAGAACCCAGTAGTGCGAAAAACAGACTACTGCTAAATCCTACTAAACCCCCTGTTAAAGCCAACAAAAAAATAGCATTGCCTGATTGAGTTTCCCTGGTTTCGCCCACAGGTTGCACCTGCTCAGGATTTGGCTGTTCTTCGGCTACCTCAGTTGCTTTTTCTGGAGAAGACATCAACCAACTCAAACCACTCACCAACAAAATAGCTATAAAAGAAGCCATTCCAGTGCTACCAGCAGCCATCCAAGGTTTTAATTTGAGGGGAGCGTTGAAAAACCAACTCCAGTAAGCTGGTTGTTCTTCTACCGTCAGCTTGACCGCTTTGATCCCACTGTCAGAACCAGAGGTGCTGTTGATATCATCGGACTTAACCCAGTTAACGGTTTCTAACCCCTGTTCCGATAAGAGATCGCCAGTTTGTATTTCCGTACTATCATCAATCTGTTCTCTCACCTGGGTAAATAAACCAGAATCCGGCAGTTGCTCGCTGGCATCTGTAAAATCAAAATTGGACAAGTCCTGTAAAGCATCTTCTTGAAAAGCATCAAAGTTATCCAGGACTTGATTGTCTTCTTGAACCTGATTAGACGAGGTCGCTTCAGCAGTGGGGTGAACTGCTGGGTTATCTTGAGCGGCGGGATGAGACCAATCACTCAAGGCTTGTTCTGAGGAGGTTTCACCACCATTGTTCCCCAAAGAAGGATGATCAAGATTAGAAGAAACAACAAAGGTATTGTCTCCCCCTTCTGGTATGTCCGAAGCCATAGTGACTTCGGTTTTCAAGCCTTGTTCGTCACTAAAGGAAAAGTCAGGAAAATCCTCATCAATAAAATCACCCCAACCATCGTCTTCTTCTGTATCCCCATCGGAGATATTCATTGGGGCCTCAAAAGGCTTTACTGCGCTTAGGGTTGTAAAGGGATCAACTTGCTCTGATGAGGATGTGGCTTTTTCGGCCTGATGATGAGCATTTGAAGGTTTTTCCTGGGAGCCTTGCTGACCAATGGTGGGTTCTCCCAAATCGTCATCGTCAAAAATTGCGCTGTCCCAGTCTAGTTCATCGAGATCGAACTCCTCAGCTCTCCAATCCTCCGATGATATTTCCGACTCAGACCACTGCTCGTCTCCCTCAGATTCCCCTTGATGGGATTGGTTTTGAGCCTGAGTGCTATGATTATTATTGGACTGGCTTAACAGTTGTTGAGCCTGTGCGAAGCCTTGGTTAGCACAGTCCACTAGATCCGAGCGATCGCTTGTGCCAATGACTAATTTATATTGCTGGCAAGCTACTTCGTATTTTCCCAAACTGAAATAGATATGACCTCGGAGTAACAAAACATCGGGATCTTCAGGAAAAGCCTCAGCCATAGGTTTCATTAGGTTGGCTGCCTCTTCAAAGTTTCCCTGTCCGTAGGCTACATAAGCCTCATTGTACAATTTTGCGTAGTCTGTCCCTGATGTCATTGCCTTTCTCCTGTGGGTTAAATATTCTCAGTATTGGTTGTGGGTTAATTTTATTAATTAGATATATTTATATAAATAAATCTCTGTTGAGAAGATTTGTTTATGTTGCCCATCGGGCCGAGCGTAAAATGGCTACTTGGTCCAATAGTCGTAAAACTTGATGGGGATTTTCTTCGGCTGCCCATTCCCCTTGAACATAAGGAGCAATGTGATCCGCTACATTGTTAGGAGCTTGCAATTGTTCGATGTCCAACCACTCCATCTCCCCCAACTGATCAATAGCTAAACCTAAAATAGTGTCTTGTTCTTCTACGGCAATGACCGGGATTTCCGGGCGATCTGTACGCAAAGGAACTGTATTTCCTAAAAATTGTCCCAAGTCTGCCACCCAGATCACCTGTCCCCTCAGATTAAGGGTTCCTAAGAGTAGGGGTGAGGCATTGGGAATAGGTGTGATGCGCTCTGGACTTTGTTGCATAACTTCACGAATAGCAATGGCTGGCAGAGCAAATTCTTCTTGTGAAGGCAGATGAAAACGTAAATATAGTTCCCCTTCAGGGGTTTGTAATTCCTGAAGATCGGGGGAGATATCCTGTGGATTGTTTTGACCTAAATCTAAGTTCCCAACCATAGTTTGTTCTAGTTATCAATAGTAATAGTGGGTTTAATTCCGTAGTAGCTGTTGAATGGTTCCAATCAGTTCAATATCTTCAAAGGGTTTAGCGATGTAAGCATCTGCTCCTTGTTTAATGCCCCAATAACGATCAAATTCTTCTCCTTTGGATGAACACATAACAATGGGAACATTTTGGGTATTGGGATTGGTTTTAATGCGACGGCAAACTTCATAACCATTCATTTTTGGCATAACAATATCTAAAACAATGAGATCGGGACTCGAGTCTTTAATAGTGTCCAGGGCCTGAACGCCATCCGCGGCAATAATGACCTGCCAACCATTGTTTTTAAGAATGGTTGAAATCATTTTCTGTTGGGCTGGACTATCTTCTACCAGTAAAACTGCTCTCATAACGTTTTCTCTATAGATTTGGGATTTAGCTGATTCACTAATAAACGGTTGATAGATGATTGTTTACTAATAATGAATGGATCACAGACTAAAACCTTTAAACTCAACCCTATGGTTGGGGATGGATGAATTATCAATTGATCAATAATTCTTTTTCCCGAGTGTACATACTTAATTTGCCCAAATTTTTTGAGAAGACAACAAAACAAATAGAGAAATTTTTTGCTTTCTCAGTTCAACCCCTGCTCTTTTTATGGCTGACATATTTTTCGATTAACAACAATAACTCTTGTTCTCCAAAGGGTTTAGTGAGGTAATCCGTTGCTCCCACCATACGGGCTTTTATGCGATCTATAAATCCTTCTTTTCCTGTGAGCATCATAATGGGTGTGTATCGAAACGCTTTGGAATGCCTTAACATGGCACAAATCTCATAACCGTCTAATTTAGGCATAGCAATATCACAGAGAATGATATCGGGGTTCAGTTCAAATATGAGACTTAATCCCGAGAGAGGATCGGTAATTAGGGAGATTTCATAGCCGTTTTTCTTGAGAATGCTCTCTATGGCCTTGCCTATGGAGAGATCGTCATCGAGACACACTACATGAGGACTATTTTGGTTAGTAGTTTCTTCTTCAGTGTTTTTGCTCACAGATGCAGAAGAAGAGGGGATCATAACTGGGTGTAACCATCCTCTTTCAACATAGGGATAAATACCCTGTGCGACGCTTCCCAAATTTTTTTGCAGGCGACGGGAAAGGCGTTTGAGAGAGGTTTTGCCATCAGCCCAATGTAATAACTGTTCGTAGGCTTTTTGAGGTAATGTATCTCGTAATTGTTGCGGTTCGGCAATTACTAGGGCTTGTTGAGGACTCTCGAAATAAGGATGTAATTGTTTCCACTGTTGCACTTCTTGCATCATTTCCCTAATTAACGGCTCTATTTCTAAACCAATCAAAAGGGGATCTAAGGCTAAACCCATCTCAAACATAAAGGCCCCTTGCCGTAGACTTAACAAGTCAAACAGGGTTTCTCTTGCCATTTGCTGTATGATTTTCTTCCCTTGATCTGGACTGAGGCGATTTTGTTTGATTAATTGCCACAGGTAAGTATATTCAACTTCGTTATGACTAATTCTGCGTGCTTTTTCTAAATCTTCTGGAACAATCTCCACATGATAACGGGATAAATAGTCCTTCAGACGACGACAACCCCTATTTTTACTGTGGGTAGTATAGACGATTTGCCCATTGACGAAAAAAACTAACCAGAACATTCTCTGGGGATCAGTTGTAGCAGGTTGGGAGGAATATGGTTCCACCAAGGTTCCTGGTGGTGATTGATAGGCCTCTATCAATAGCTCTCCTGTTCTTTGTCCCAGTGCGATTAGTTGCAGGATGCTACGGATGTCGATTTCGTTTAAAGTTCCCTGCATAATACTTTGTATTAATGGCGATCGCTTTTACACAATGGGGTAGTGCATCTTTTAAACTGACAAATAAATAGTTTTTCGACTATTTTATTGCACTATTTAGTTACTTTATAATCATACCATGTAACCTTTTTGACAGAGATAGGGAACCCTTAGCTTAAGGGGTATGATGGAGATGGAAAGACTTGGGACAATTATCAATAAATAAGAGTCAATATTTTTATAAATTTTTTAATCAAGTCGTGTGAATATGTGACAATAATAGATCCAGATAGTGCCGAAGAGGCAGTCTTGTGATTACAGGGAGTAAAACCGTTGGATCTTGTGTTCCCACATTAAGTTACATCCCTCCACATTATCCCCGCGTTAACAATCAGCAAAAAGCAATATCGAGAGGATTGTGGCTAGTGCTATATCTTGCAGAAGTCAAAAAACAGACAAGAGGTTTTATTAGTGGTTCTCGAACAGAGATTAAACTGTTAGCTTGTCAACATAACGATCAAACCTGGAGTCCCGTACCTGGGGACGAGGTAATCGCCCTCGAAGAATTTGATCAGATGGGGGAGGGAACCCTCTTGCTGGTTAATTTAGGCAATAATCGTCAACTTCAAGGAGAACCAGAACCGGCTGCCCCAGAATTAGTCAGACAATTACAGAAGTTATCCCGTCTTTCAGAAAAGCTGAAAACGCAACAAGAAGAGATAGAACAGTGGAAACAATCCCTAACTTATCAAAGTCAAGAGTTAGCTCGACGGGAGACAGAAATGGAAACTCGTCTCGAACAGTTGGAGGAAGTGGAAAAGGAACTTTCTCAAATTGAACGTCGCCGCCAAGAAGCAGACTCGGCCTGGGATCGGGTTGACCAAACTCAACAACAATTACAGGACTTTCAGAGTCGTTTTGGTCGAATTTTAGAACTATCTGGGGACGAGGCGGAGAGAATTCAACAATTTATTATCCGCATTACTGAGAGTGACATAGGGCTAGATTCTCTAGAAAAACCTTTCGGTGCGGCGATAAAAGCTCTAGAAGAGCAACAAGAAATTTTTAATCAGTTGTGGCAACAATTAGAGAGTCTCAAAACAGAACTACAACGGCAAACCAGGGAAGTCCAACAACAAGGAGAAATCTTAAAAAATCGTTTTCAGGCTTTAGAAGAAACAAAAATTTCCCTCGAACAAGCCAAAATTCAATGTGGAGTTCAGCAAAATATCCTTAGCAATAAACAAGATCGTCTGCAAAAAGTCAACGAGAATTTACTAGCTATTCGAGAATTACAACAAAGTTTGGAACAAGTTGCCAATGGAACAGGAGACGTTACCTCCGATGGAAAAATAGATTTGGTGTCTTTGGAAAATATGCCCTTGGGGGAATTAGAGGGAAAGGTAAAAAATTTACAAAACGATTTGGATAAATTAGTTCGTTTTGTCAACGATCAAGAAGAAGAATTGACTTTGCAATGTCAAAATGTTGAAGAGTTACAGGATAAGTTAGCCAAAGCAGGGGATTTTGAACGTTTAGAGATAGAAAACGAACTTGCAGAAGAACAGGAAAGAAAAGAATTTTTAGACGAAACCTTAGTGGGTCAAAGACGAAATCTCAAAGAACGACAAGAAGTCTTACTAGGAAATTTAAAGGTTTTACGCCGTCGTCAGGGAGTAATGGAATTTGATAATCAGACTCCTACCATTGATTTTAGTCCTATGCTCACTCAAGTTGAAACCTGGGAAAATAGCACTCTTGAGGAAAAAGATACCCTAGAAACAGAGATCCAGCATTTACACAATAGCGTTCAAGAAATCCAGACGATGATGAAAAAACTGGATACAGAACAGGCTCAAAAGACTCAACAACTAGAACAAGAGCGGGAAAACTGGCAACAAGCGAAAATTGAGGCAGCTGAATTACAACTTCGTTTGAATATTTACGAAGATGCTTTGAAACCCCTACAGCGTCAGGTAGATGAAACAAAACATCAGTTAGGGATTCTAGGAGAGTGGTTAAATCCTTCTTAATCTCGGTAATACCTTCACAGTGACCTACTGGTGACTAATAGAGGGACAACAGCAATAACCCACTAATTCCCAATCCTAACCACAGTAAAAAGCAAATGCGGGTCAGAGATAGAGCTTTGTCCACGGTTTCGGATGTAATGGGATTGAGAGGATCTCCTAGTAGGGGTTTCGCTTTTAGCACCCCCTGGTAAGCGTTTTTTCCCCCTAATTGAACTCCCAAAATAGCAGCATAAACACATTCGCTCCATCCTGAGTTGGGGCTAGGATCTTGAGGGGCATCTCGATAACAAATGGATAGAACAATTCTCGGTTTTCCTGATAAGATAGCCAAGGTTAAAACCGTCAGGCGACAAGGAATCCAAGTTAAAATATCGTCAAATTTTGCACTAAACCAGCCTAGATCGGTGAATGGTTCTCGTCGATAACCCACCATAGAATCTAGGGTGCTGGCTGCTTTATAAGCCAAAGCAAAACTAACAGGTCCAACCCCAGGAAAAAAGGCTCCTGCGATCGCATAAAACAAAGGTGCTGTAACCCCGTCTGTAGCATTTTCTGATACCGTTTCTAGGGTAGCTCGCCATATTTCTTCGGGGCAAAGATCCTCGGTGTCACGGCCTACGTATCGACTAAGTTTACTTCTGGCAAGGTCAATGTTTCCTTCCTTTAATGGGGTCGAGACATCTTCGGCTGCTAATTTTAAACTACGTCCTGCAAAACAACTTGCCAATAGAGTAATTTCTAGAAAAATCCCTACATAGGGAGAGAAATAATATTTAATTAAATTGATACCCCATCCCACCATTCCACTGCCAAAAATCAGTCCTAATCCCAAAATAACTCCAGCATAACGCCGTTGTCCTTTTGTTTGACAAATAGAAAGTAGAAAGTCACAGTACCTTGAAATTAGCCAACCCATCACTTGTACAGGGTGCAACCATCCCCAAGGATCCCCTATAACATAGTCAACAATGGCAGCAGAGATGAGAACGATTATGGTAGCTAGGGTATGCAAATTAGGTCTTTATCCTCAGTTGAGTTATCCTTAATTGTTACCAGAGGATTGTTGAATTGTGGCGACATTTTTTTCCCAATTTTGTCCATCAAAGGGCCTGATTTTAAAGTCCGACAAAGTAACATTATCCAAGCAGTTGATATTAACATCAAACCAGCCTGGATGGGAACGGGGACGATAAAAAGAATGAATACCACAAACGGAACAGAAAGTATGTTGTGCTGTATGGGTGTTGAAGGTATAAGTCTTGAGGATATTTTCTCCCTTGAGCAAGGTAAAGTTTTCGGGAGGAACCAACAAATGAATAAAGCCTTTTTTGCGACAAATAGAACAGTTACAATCGATGGCTTCCCATCGATCAATAAGGGCTTCAAAGCTTACTGCACCACAATGACAGCCTCCTCGAACTGTAACGAAAGATGAGGAATTTTCCATAATAATTACTTCTTTTACTTGTTTACACAATAAAACTAACTGCTTCGCCGAGGGAAGCTTTCCAGCTACGAGCATCGTAGTAAAGGTCGGCTAAAGTGATCTTGTAAAGGGCTTCTTTGAGCTTCTCATGAAGTCGCTTCCAAAGACTAAATGTTACCCAATCTTCTACTTGTTCAATATCGGGGTTGTAGCGGGGCAAAGGCTCAATTGTATCCCCAACAGCGTCCAGAATTTGTCCCAAAGAAATTTGACTCGGTTGACGGGCTAACTGATAGCCACCTTGAGACCCTCGTAAGGAATTAACTAAACCACTGCGACGCATTTTAATCAATAATTTTTCTAAATAGGGAGCAGGTAAATCTTGTCTCTTGGCGATGGCTTTTACGGAAGTAGGACCATAGTTAGGCTGCAAACTAAGATCCAGTAAGGCTTTAACGCTATAATGACTTCGAGTTGTTAGTTTCATTAGCTTGAATTTTCCCAATATTTTACCGTTATTACGGGGAGACTATGATAAATTGCTCTTGAATTTATAACATTTTTCTAAAGAGAAAACAGGTCAAAGTCAAACATTTGTAAATTTGTAGCCCTAATGGGACAAAATATTGAGAACAATAAATTATTATTGATCTTGTGGAATGGTAGATAAATTTTACAAATTGTGTGTAAAATAACCATATAGACAGTTAGTAAGTCGATCATTTTTTTGATTGTTACTACTATCTTAGTTACATACCATTCTGTCAACCTTAGTATATAGTTAACTTACTGTTGAAATTAATGAAACAACAACCCCTAACCGGCGCACCTTTAGTTGAAAAAGTAAAAGAGCTAGGTGACCTCAGTAAAGAAGAAAAAGCAAGAGCTTGTGGCTACTACACCGAAACAAAAAATGGTGTTGAACGCGTTAACATGATGAAGTTTCTTAATGCTCTGATAGATGCTGAGGGCATTGAGCTTGATAGTAGTGCTGAAGGACAAGGAAGAGGTGGCCGTTCAGCCAGCTACAAAATTAGTGTGCAATCTAACGGGAATCTTTTAATTGGTTCAGCTTATACCAAGAAAATGAATCTACAACCTGGAGATGAATTTGAGATTACTTTAGGTCGTAAACATATCCACCTTAAACAAGTAGGTGCGCCGGATGAAGACGAGGAATAATTATTTCTCTCGTCGTCGTTTTAACGCACAAAAAAAAATAGCGTCGCTTAGCCTGTAACTGAGCAACGCTAACCCAATCAGTAAAAATGTATTTTTCTAAGGTAGGGCTACTTTTCCGCATGGGGTAAGTAGCCCTCATGTATATATTGTATTAGTAGATAGGTCTTTATGATGAGTCAACTAAAATTGAGCAGAATCTAAGGTCCACTCAAAACCGCCGCTTCAACATCTTCACGAGACAAAGAATATTTAAAAGCGCGTTTAACATCGGAACCATCAGCCCCTGCCCCAAGATAGGAAACAATAATTTCTTCCACATCCAAGCTTAGTTCTGCCTTCCAGTTAGGTGTGGTAACTGTCCAAGAATTGAGGTTTTGTTGATCTTGTTGACAGCCCAAACTAGACAGCCATTGTTCAATCATGGGTAGAGGATGATTATATAAGGGGGTATCAGGGGCAGGAAGGGTCATAATAGATTTAGTAGAGTTTGGGTTGTATTTCGTCCCTCAGAGACAAAAACAGAAGCAACTGAGGCATAGTCTTGAGGTAAGGCTGTATTGGGTATCACTTCATCGCCTCTCAGAATAGCAATAAAAATCGCCAAAACCAAGCATCCAATCAAAGTTAACCCCAAAACAAATAAGGCAAATAATTCCCCTCCTGATAGAGGGCGATCGCTGGCATCCAAATAAGCAGAAGTAGACCACTGACCAGTTGTGGGATCTTTTTGGGGTTCTGGGGGAGCTTGGATCACATTCCAACGAGAATAACCTATCTTAAGATCATACAGCGATCGGGTCTGGGGATTACTTAGTACGCCATAAGCTTCATTAAGACGTTGAAACTTGTCTGTTGCTACGGTTGATGGTAATTCTGTAGTATCAGGGTGATAACGTTTGCTTAACTCTCGATAAGCCTGACGTATTTCGATCACCGATGCGGACGGATGGAGTCCTAAAATAGCATAATGGCTATTGGCAAACGGTATCTGGACGGAAAATTTCCGCGAAGTTGATTGTTTTGTGGTCTGCTGCTCAGTCACAGGATCATTTCTATCATTCCTTGTTGACTTATTGTAACCAAACTTACCAAAAGGTTTCTACACTGATATGAAATTATTTAGTTTTATGAGAGAACAGGGAACAGAAGAGAAACAACAAAAGTTTCCAAAGCTATTGATTAATGTTTGTTTGATTTGTTTATTATCGTTGATCATCTGTTTTAGTGGGTGGGGGATACCTTCTGCTACAGCCAACATCGACGACGATCGCCTGGACGGTAATATTTTTGTTGTTTACGCGGGTAATGGTTCTTTGGTTCCGGCTAAACTATCGTTAAAGGATTCTTTAGATAGGGAAATGCCGACGGTTCTCGTTTATTATTTGGATGATAGCCGAGATTGTAAACAGTTTGCTATTGTTGTTTCTCGTATCCAAGAGTTTTATGGTCGGGTGGCGAATATTATTCCCATTAGTGTGGATAGTATTCCTGTGAAAGATACTTACACCGAGCAAGAGGAAGGTTATTATTATCAAGGCATTATTCCTCAAACCGTTGTTCTTGATAGGGAAGGTAATAAGGTTTTTGACGGCAAGGGACAGGTCAAATACGAAGCAGTTGACGATGCTTTGCGAGATGTTTTTGAGCTATTACCTCGTTCTGAGTCTGTAGAGTTAAAACGACGTATAGTTAACGAATTTAATGAGGAGTTAGTGCCACAATAAAGTATTAAGTAAGAGTCAAGAATTATTGATTCTTACTTTAGATTTTATTTAAGTTGAAGATGAAAATTTACAGTTGGAAGAGATTTGGTCAGAGAAAGAGTTTGTTCGGGATTAGCCGCTACTCAAACCCCTTTGACAAGTTTTAATTATGGAAAGATGCTCCACGTTGAATCAAAGTATTTTTTTGCTCATCACTAATTCCTTGATTATCAGCGAATTTTGCATTAATAACATCAGCATCATCAAAATTAACATTAGTTAGATTAGCTTTATTTAGATGACTTCTTTGAAGGATAGCATTATTAAAATTACAGTTAGTCAAATTAGTGTAACTTAGGTTCGCCCAACTTAGGTTAGTATAACTGAGATTACAGCCACTTAAATTTGCTTTACTGAGATTACATCCACTTAAATTTGCATGGCTTAAATCAGTCCCTATGAGAACAGATTTTGTTAACTCAGCCCCCATTAAATTAGCTTCAATTAGATCAGCCCCAACCAGAGAAACCTGAGTTAGATAACTTTCAATTAGGTTAGATTGATTGAGGTTAACACCACTTAAATTAGCCATTGTAAGATTAGCCCCTTGTAAATCAATCTTACTAAGATTAGACCAACTTAAATTAATTCCTTGTAAATTAGCCCCACTGAGATTAAACCCGCTTAAATAATCTTTGATTAATTGATTTCTATCGATTACTCGAACCCTTATTTGTTGAATTAACTGGCACTTTTTGATGACTTTTACATCTTCTATAAAGCAAATGTTATCGATAATAATCTGAGAAAAATATTCAGACTTTATCTTTTTGATCGACTTTTCTAAATTCCCAGATCTGAATAATTTTTCTAGTTTTTTTAATCCTTGATCAGAGCCATTAATTATAAGGTTATAACTAGACTGATCAATATAGTCTACTTGAATTAGATTATCTTCACTGACTTTTCTAAATAAAGATATGACTGGCTCAAAATTATGAAAATTAATCTCATATCTTAAGGTTTTAAGAGAAACTTCTAATGGTTTTTTGCTGTCTATTGGAGAGGCATGATGATCAACCGAATTATCTCCAGACATATTACTCTTGTTTCTTGAATAACCATGATCATACATTTAATTTCCTGAGTAGATTAAAAGTAAAAGCTTTAATTCAATCTTCTATTTTACATAGCAACAGCTAAATTAATTGACAAATTACACCAAATCTGAAACACAAAATCAACTAACTAATTTCAATAAACATATGTGACATTGCACCAAATCCGCTTTAGATACCCCCTGTTGACCTCCTGTCTACTCCCTCTTCTAGAAGATAAGATCGGTCCCGGAACCAGGTTTGGTATTACCTACTAATTTTTTATTAATCGCTCTTCTATAATCTTACCCATACCGAGAAGAAATATCTTGATAGACTTTTTCTGGTCTGTGTGAGGTAGTATGGCTATATGACTGGCAAAATCCAATTTAGCCACCTGACGATAGGACAAAGACAGAGGACGAATTGTTGTCAAGGGAATATCACTGAGAATAGGAAATTCAACAACAGGAATACCATATCTTTCTTCAGTGTTAGTTTTAAGTAAAATCAAAAAATTATAGGTATTAGGAACTGTTGAAACATTTCCCTTATTAAGGTTCTGAGAGTCTTGAAAGGAAAACTGCTGACGTAAATCTAGAGTGGTTATATTGTCTGAACCTATATCAGTCATACCAAGACCTGTATCCATCGCCCAATTAATAACAGGACAAGGGATCACCTTAAAGACACCCTCAACGGGAAGTGCGAAAAGATAGTCTTCCTCATCTGAGGCAGAAGTTACTGAAACAGTAAAAACGAGAACCCTTACAGTATCTGGTTGAGTGGTGGTATGGGATAATCTTTGAAGTTCAAAAGTAGTATGAAGCATAGTCATTAATTAATGGTTACTACAGTTTGGTAGTTTGGTTTTCGGTAATCAATTCCCCAATGGTTTCTAATAGTTCTGGGTGAGAACAAGGTTTAGCCTGCATTATTCATGAGAGAATTAAGAACAAGCATGAAAGCCTTATGCAA
>NZ_JARVCN010000494.1:0-18164 GCF_038442745.1 Crocosphaera sp. Alani8 | reverse complement strand
GTTTGGCCTAAGTTTTCGCAGCGAGTGACCCCTGGCTTTTTGAGAAGATACAATTTTTACTGGGAGATATTTTAAGCTGAGGAGATAGGTATAGGCGACTATTCCCTACTTTTTATGTTTATCAAGACCAACAATATGGCTATTGAGGTTATTTCATTTCCTGATCAAACATAAATGGATAGATATAACACTATATTAAGAAATTTAAAGAATTTGTAAAAAAATTTGTACTGGAATAAAAATCTCTGTATGACTACTTAATTCAACGAAAAATTGTTCACAAAATGGTAATTATTCACGAGATAGTGCAACTTTAATTTTGCGATGATTCAGAATAGCCCCTAATAGTTAAAAAATTTATCCTTAATCAATGAATACAATATTAGTCGTAGATGACATTAAGGCCGAATTAGACCTTATCAGACAATACTTGATAAAAGCAGGTTACAACGTTGTCACCGCTAACGATGGTCGAGAAGCTTTAGAAAAAGTAATCGAAAATAAACCTGATGCCATATTAACAGATTGGATGATGCCTAATATGGGAGGGTTGGATCTTTGTCGTCAACTGAAGAAAAAACCCGAAACAGCTGACATTCCTGTGGTCGCTTGTACCGCTAAAAATAGGGAAGTCGATAAAATGTGGGCAAATAGACAAGGTGTTAAAGGGTATGTAGTTAAACCTTGTACTGAAGAAGATATTATCACTGCTTTACAAGTCGCCATGTCCTGAGCAGGAGTATTTTTCAATGGTTAGATATTAACAATAAATCAAATTTTTAGAGTAAAATTCTAATCTTTGAACCTGAGTTCGGTGTTAAGAGTTCGGAGTTGAGTTTTTTTTGACAAGATAATCGGTGTTTGAGATCCCTGAAATTGACAGATTTTGGACAAGTTTTCTTATATCAAACTCAGTTTTTGAGCGTTCCTTTTCTATTTTTCATACATATTATGTCAACCACTAATATCAGTTCTCTTTCCAAATTACAAGCACTCCTCCCTGAACTTTTTGAAACACCTCAAATACAAGGAGAAACCTATTTACATTGTCACTTAAATCATGAAATAAGTGGATTAGTTTCTATGGATTTTGTCCAAGAATCTTTGTTAATACCTTGGGAGAAAATTACTTTTCTTCCCAATATCCCATCCTTTGTAATGGGTTTAATGACTTCGAGAGATAGAGTTTTTTTTGTTATTGACCTCCCTAATTTATTAGGTTTGTCATCCCCTTTTTCATTATTACAGACCTATCAAATAATCGTATTGAGTATTTCATCTTTAGTACCTCAATCCACTAACACAGACAAAGAATATTTTGTGGGGTTAGCAGTTCCTAAGATCCAAGGGATAATGAGGGTTAGATCTGAAGAGAGAGAACCTGCTCAAAAGTCGTTACCTGAAGAATTTTTTCCCTTTGTCCAAGAAACAATAAAAGAAGAGAAAAATCTTTTATATGTTCTTAATTTAACTTCTATTGTTGAGCAAATTCAAGGTATTTAATCTTGATTTTGATAACTAAAATTGAAGCTCACTGTACTTTTTCATCGTATGGCGTTTCTTCGACTCGTAATTTGCTGAGGTTTCTGTGCCTATGAAACTAAAAAACCTTGTATCGTTCGGACTTAGACGTGAGTGCTTAGTCAAAAGCTGATGCTAACGTCTAAGCCTTAAAAGTATGGGGACTGCCATAATAGCAGTTTTCATTTGCATAGATTAAAAAATTTTTAGTTTTGAGGCAAGGGGCAGAAGTTAGATTCTTAGATTCGCCACTCAATTGAAAATTGTTATAAATAACGTCTTCATCCATAAAATCTTAATTTTCTCACTAGAAAAAATCCATGAAAACCCAAGAAAAATCAATAGATACATTATCGGAAAACTATTCTGAAAACAATGATAATTCAACCTCAGAACTTAAGGAAACTTCTACATCATCCAAAGACAAAAATATAAAAAATTTTCAGAAAGTAGCCACTCTCCGTCGCCGTTTATTAACAACTATTCTACCAACGATATTGATTCCCCTAACGGTTGCTAGTGCCATTGCGATTAATATTGTTAACAGTGAAAAAAAGTCCCAAAGCCTAAGAAGTGTCGAGAAGACGGTTGTTGTGACTACTGTTTTAACCAAAAAGTTTTTTGATGATACCTTAAGCATTAAGGATTTATTCGCAACGAATCCTTTCATTACCCAAAACTTACAAGCAGGTAGTAAAAAAGTAGAGGATTTAGGATTAATGGAACAACCAATTGAAGAAGTAGAAGCAGAATTTGCTCAAACGAAGCTACTTACTCCTAACCCTGCCCTCAATAATTATCTACAAGTTCTTGCTCTAAAAAACGGTGTGGCGGAGATTATTCTAACAGAACAAAATGGTTTTAATGTCGCTTATAACGTTCCAACCTCAGACTTGGTCCAAAACGATGAAGATTGGTGGCAAATAGGGGCAAAGGGGGGAGCCAAGGTACTAGGGGCAGAATTTGACGAATCAACCCAAACTAACGTTTTAGAACTGGTTAACTGGGTGAGAAATCTGGAAACAGGGGAATTGTTAGGAATTTCAAAAATTGCCATTTCTCTGGCTAAATTAAATGAAGATCTCGACATCAGTATCGGACAAAACCTCCTTAACTCCCAAACCCTACAAATTATTAATGGAGAAAATGGGAACATCTTAGATAATTTTTCCGCAGAAGACACAGCCAATATACAGAAGATTGTTGGTGGGGAAACGGTGGAACAAGTTGTTCAAAAGTTCTTTAAAGCTCTAAATGGTAGTGATGATACTACAAAAGGATCAATTGCCTCATTTTTAACTGCCTTAGAAAAGCAACCAGGTATCAGCAACGTCATTTTTGAAGGCCAAGAAATAGACCAAAACGGATCTGATTTATTGGTAGCAAGGAACCTCCTTTGTTTCGAGTTTGCAGGGAAACACTTCATCCTTAAAATTATTCCAGAGACCAACTTTGTTGTAGTGTCTTCCGTAGACAAAGCAGAAATCGTAGCACAAGGACGGCAACTAGCCACCATTTTCGCTTTAACAGGTTTAATTCTAGGGGGTGTGGCCACTGGGATTATTATTCTTCTATCTCAGAGATTATCCGAACCACTAGCTAACTTGGTAACCAAAGTGCAACAGGCAGCGGCTGGAGACTTAGATGTAGAAGCTCCCCTAGAAGGGACTCAAGAAACCCGAATTTTAGGGTATAACTTCAATAATCTGGTAACAAAGGTTAAAGGACTGGTGGAGGAACAAATAACCGTCACCCAACAGAAAGAACGGGAAAAAGAAAAACTGGAACTAGAAATTTATCAACTACTAGAGGAGATACAAGGTTCAGTAGATGGGGATCTTACCGTGCGCGCCAGTTTAACCTCTATGGAAATGAGTACCGTTGCCGACTTATTCAACGCCGTTATCGATAGTCTGCAAGACATCGCTATTCAGGTGAAAAGCTCTAGTGCAAAAGTAAGCGACGCTCTAGGAGAGGATAAAAATTCTATCCAACGCCTAGCCCAACAAGCCATTCAAGAAGCTCAAGCTACGGAAAAAACTCTCGGTTCCGTAGAAGAAATGTCTCAGTCTATTCAAGCAGTAGCCAAAAATGCAAACCAAGCGGCTACCCTCGCCGACGATACCTACGGAGTAACCCAACAAGGGGCAAAAGCAATGGATGACACGGTTGATAGTATTATCAACCTGAAGACAACCATTGCCGAAACAGCAGAAAAAATGCGGCAATTAGAAAAATCTTCCCAGAAAATTTCTCAGGTTGTTTCCCTAATCGAAGAAATGACCTTAAAAACCAACCTATTGGCTATTAATGCTGGACGTTCTAAGGAACAGGGAGAAGGGTTTGCTATTTTTGGAGAACAACTCGCTTTATTAGCCGAACAATCTGCCATCGCCACTAGAGAAATCGCCAATATCGTAGCCAATATTCAACGAGAAACCCAGGAAGTGGCTAACAACATGAGTTTGGGAAGCACCCAAGTACAGGACACAGCACAGTTAGTAGAAAACACCAAAACACAACTGGGACAGGTTCTAGAGCGTTCTAGTAGCATTAACAACCTCATGAGGTCCATTTCATCGGCCACCATTTCTCAGACAGATACCTCTCACACCGTTACCCAGCTAATGAAACAAATTGCCCAATATTCCAAGCAACGCTTAGCCTCCTCCGAAACCATTGCCAATTCTATGAAAGAAACCGCCCACGTTGCTCAAAAATTAGAAGCTGTAGTTGAACAGTTCAAAGTTGAGAAGTAATTAACATAACGAATAATCCATAAACCTTAACTTTTTCGATATTAGGACTTTAATTAACCATGACTCAATCATCTGTAGAAAGTAATTCAGAATCTATTGTTACTAACCGTACGACCGATTTAAAACCAGAACAGCTTCCTCAATGGCAACAATCCCTTAATATTCCTTTCCTGCAAAGTTTACAGTTCCGTCTTCCTCTATTGGTTTTACTTGGAGTGATCCCCCCGATTTTAATCGGCATTAACTACGGCAGTTCTCGCGCTAGTAAAATCATTGAAAGTAATGCCAAAGAAAAACTCGCTAACCAAACTCAAGCATTAACAGAAAACGTTGCTCGCTGGAAAACGATGAACGTTTTAGCATTAGAAAATTTGAGTCGATTACCTAGCATTGTTAGTTTAGACGCTAGACAACAGCGACCACTGCTAGAAGAATTTGTCAAATCTTATGACCATCTCTACTTAGCTAGTACCATAGGACTTGATGGGATCAATATTGCTCGGAATGATAACAAACCCCCCAAAGACTATAGCTCACGGCATTATTTTAAAGCAGCTAAAGCTGGGAATGAGATTACTTGGCAATCTCTGATCAGCAAAACTAATCAAAAACCAGCAGCTTGTTTTTCCACACCCATTCGTCAAGAACAAATAGTGACAGCAGTTCTTCAAGCCTGTAGTAGCCTAGATGCAATTGTTCAAAAAGTGGGTGGCGTTAAAATAGGTAAGACTGGTTACGCAATAGTTGTGGATGAAACTGGTAAATTAGTGGCTCATCCTAACCCAGGATTAATCACAGGTGATAGCTTGACCGATTTTAGTAATCATCCTCCTGTTAAAGCTCTCTTAGAGGGCAAACAAGGTCATTTTGATTTTGTCGACCAAGAAGGCATCTCATGGATTACTTATAGTGCCTCCTTAGAAAATGGTTGGGGAGTGATTATGGTTCAACAAAAAGCTGAAGCTTTGCTACAAAAGCGACAATTTGAACAAATTGCTTGGACGATTGCTCTAGTCGTTCTGAGTTTAGTAGGATTGATTATTTTTGTGGTGGCTAATCGCATAGTTAATCCTATTATTGGTCTTACTAAAGCCTCTACCGCTTTTAGTGATGGTCATTTGCAACAAAAGATAAAAATCAATCGTAATGATGAGATTGGTGTTTTAGCTGATTCTTTTAATAATATGGCGCAACAGTTACAAGAATCTATCAACAATTTAGAACAAAAAGCAAATCAGGAACTGCAAGAAAAGGAAAAACTAGAACAAGAAATAGCTCAACTACTGGGGGATGTGGGGGGTGCAATGGACGGGGATCTCACTGTCCGAGCAGAGTTAACATCGGTGGAAATGAGTACGGTATCTGACTTATTTAACGCGATTATCGATAACCTCAAAGACACTGCCATTCAGGTAAAAACCTCCACCACTCAAGTTAGTTCATCCTTAGAAGAGAACGAAAAATCAATTCAAACCCTAGCCCAACAAGCTATCAAAGAAGCAGAAGCTACCCGTAAAACCTTGGGTTCGGTGCAAGAAATGTCCCAATCCATCGAAGCCGTTGCCAATAACGCCAACCAAGCAGCCACCCTAGTAGACGATACCTACAACGTAACTCAAGAAGGGGCAAAAGCTATGGATGACACCGTAGATAGTATTTTTCAGTTACGGACAACCGTAGGGGAAACCGCCAAGAAAATGAAGCGGTTAGGGGAGTCGTCGCAAAAGATTTCTCAGGTAGTGTCTTTAATCGAAGAAATTGCCCTCAAAACCAACTTATTAGCCATTAACGCCAGTGTAGAAGCCCGTCGTGCCGGTCAACAAGGGGAAGGTTTCATGATCGTAGCAGAACAAGTGGGATCTTTAGCAGAACAGTCAGCCTTAGCCACCAAAGAAATTACTAACATCGTCGAGGCTATTCAAGCAGAAACCAAGGAAGTAACCCAGGCCATGGAATTAGGCACATCTCAGGTGGTGGACAGTACACACCTTGTTGAAGCCACAAAACAAAGGCTACAGAGGGTTCTAGAGCGTTCTCAAACCATCAACGAGTTGATGCAATCTATCTCCCAAGCAACGGTTTCCCAAACCGATACCTCCCGTATGGTAACGGAACTGATGCAACAATTTACCCAACAGTCTCAACAACGGTCTACTGCTTCTCAAACCGTTGCCCAGTCGATGCAAGAAACCGCCCAAGTTGCCCAAAGATTGGAAGCTGCCGTTGAACAATTCAAAGTTAGTTAACCAATGTTCAGATATTTTCTACCTCATACCCTCAAGTTACTAAAAAACCGATGACTAATAACCGATAAACATCATGGATCAAGAACAACAAGTCCGTCTCAATTTTCTCGATGAAGCCCACGACTGCTATGATTCCATCGAAGCAGTGTTACTGGAGTTAACAAACTCTGATGACACCACTCAACAATTGGATCTGGCCTTGCGATCGGCTCACTCTGTTAAAGGAGGAGCTGGCATGATGGGCTTTCACACCTTAAGTAAGGTGGCTCATCGTCTTGAAGACTTCTTCAAAATTTTGCGGGTTCGTCACCCTTGTGTTGACATTAATACCGAGGTGGAAACCCTCCTGCTACAAGGGGTAGATCGTCTGCGTCAGGTAAATGAATTACACCGTCAACACACAGACATCGATAACGAATGGTTAGAAGAAAACGTCAACCCCATTTTTGAACGGTTACGGGATCATTTAGGAGATCTCCAAGAAGAGGACGAAAATATCTTATTTTCCCAAAATTCTGGAGAGGAAACCATTTGGCTGATGTTTGACGAAGGAGTTGAAGCTATTTTAGATGGCTTTGAGGCAACCTATCTGAGTTTATCTCCTCATGATTTACGCCAAACCCTGACTATGACGGCAGAAGAATTACTAGTTTTTGGTCAAATGGCGGATCTTGATTCGTTTATTCAACTGTGTCAATGGGTTCAACATCGAGCAACTATCACTGCAACAGAACAGTTATTATCTCTGGCGCAAGAAACCTTAACTGTGTGGCGACGTTCCCACGCTTTAGTTTTACGGGGGAGTTTGGAGAAATTGCCTTCTTATGTAGGAGGGTTTGATAACCACACCGGAAGGGATTTTTCTGATGATGACAACTGGCAAAACTCTAGTGCTAGGGTTTCAGGGTTAGTAGAGGAAACTGTATCTCTCACCGAAGATAATAATTTTGATCTATTCCCTCCAGGAGAATTAAACGACTTTACCGAAGTTCAAGAGGCAATAGAACAAGCCCTGGATCTATCTTCAGAATCTGTAATTGATAGTTCAGATTTGGCTGAGTTGCAAAATGCTTTTAGTTCCAATACTCCTGCTATAGAAAGGGAGAAACCCCCCACAGAGAACAGGGATAATGAATTAAAATCCCCTCCTAAGACCATCCCTCAACAAACTAGCAGTAAGACGGTTCGGGTTCCAGTAGGGCAACTTTATCAAATCAATAGTCTTTTTGGAAAATTAGTTCTTGAGCGCAACAGTATCAATCTACGTTTAGAACAACTAACCAATTTTGTCACCCTGATGCGTTCTCGGATTATCCAATTGGAAACATCAAACAACCAGTTAAAAAACTGGTACGATAAAGCTTCCTTAGAAGGAATGGTTTTCAAGACCGAGGAATTAACCGAAAGTTCTCAATCATCGGTTATGGGTAAGGAATTAGAAAAAAGTTCTCTAAGTGCATCTTCGTTAATTTTACAAAACGATCCCCCACAGTTCGATCGCCTGGAAATGGATCGTTATAGCGATCTCCATTTAATCTCCCAAGAACAAATCGAAACCATCGTACAGTTACAAGAGGTTACCTCAGACATCGATTTAGGGTTACAAAGAATGACCCAAGCGGTTCAACACTTCAACCAAACTACCCGATCACTACAAAATAATGTCACAGCTACCCAGATGCAACCGTTTTCTGAGTTGGTTAAATCTTTCCCCAGGTTGGTACGGGATCTCAATCTTCAGTGGGATAAACAAGTCAACTTGCACATCGAAGGAGAAACCACCCTGATCGATCGCACTATGAGTGAAACCCTAAACGCACCTTTGATGCACCTGATACGCAATGCTTTTGCTCACGGTATTGAAGACACACCCAATCGTATTATGGCGGGAAAACCTCCAGGGGGAACTATCACCATACAAGCAGTTAACCGAGGGACAGAAACCATCATCACCATTAAAGACGACGGTAAAGGTATCGACATCGAGCAAATTTGCCAACGTCTGAGAGAAATGGGAAAAAGCGACGAAGAAATTCGTCAAATGTCTCCTCAAGACATTGTTAACTACATTTTCCAACCTGGTTTCAGTACCAGCGAAGAAGTTACCGAACTTGCAGGCCGTGGGGTGGGGATGGATGTGGTGAAAACCAGTCTTAGGGAGATACGTGGGGATATTCGGGTAGATACCGAAACAGGAAAAGGAACCGCCTTTATCCTCAAAGTTCCCTTTACTCTCTCCATTTTAAGGGTGATGCTGGTGGAACAAGGAGGGTTAATTTTTGCTGTTCCTGCTAATAGTGTTCGAGAAGTCTTTCCCTTGGAGGTGGAAGGAGTGGACGACTTAGCAGAAATCACTTGGCAAAAAGAAACTATCCCACTATTACATCCCCACAAAAGTCTAAATTTCAACCGTCCCCATAAACCATTTGAAATTTCCGGGTATCCGGTGATCAATAAACCCACTGCTTTAATTGTGGTCAACCATAACACTTTGGGAGCCATTCGTATCGATCGAGTATGGAGTGAACCAGAGGTTACAGTTCGACCTATTGAAAGTCCTCTCCCTTTGCCTATGGGAATTATCAGTTCTATGATGTTGGGAGATGGTCGGGTGGTTCCTTTGGTTGACCCGGCGCAACTGCTCCAAAACTGCTTAGAAACTGCATCTACATCCATTTATCCCTCTTATCAACCCTTAACCCAAACTACCACTAAAACTATTTTGGTGGTGGATGATTCCATTAATGTGCGTCGTTATCTTACTCTAACCCTGGAAAGAGCAGGCTATCAAGTGGAACAGGCCACAGATGGACAAGATGCAGTAGATAAGCTAATTTCAGGACTTCTGGTGGATGGGGTTATCTGTGATATCGAAATGCCGCGACTAGACGGTTACGGGGTACTAGAAGAACTAAAAACAAAGCCTGAGTTTCGATCTTTACCTATTGCTATGCTCACTTCTCGTAGTAATGCCAAACACCGTAAGTTGGCTATGAATTTAGGCGCTTCTGCTTATTTCTCCAAACCTTACAACGAACAAGAATTATTACATACTCTTGCAACAATTTTTTCAACTTCAGTCTAATTTCTAAATTGCCACTTTTATATTATGAATAACTCTTTTCAACCCATTAAACTGCTACAAAATGCTGCCGATGAGCGTCAAACTGGTCATCTCCAAATCATCGCTAATGACGTGACTTGGAACATCTATCTTGTGGAAGGAATGCTAGAGTATGCAGACCATTCTTTACAATTTCTTAGTACAGTACAACACTATCTACTCCGTCATAATCAAGAGGAAGCAACCAGAGTTATCCCAACTTTAGCCAAAAATATTCCCCCAAGATACCCTTTGGTTTCTAGTATTTTAAAACAGTTAAAGAAGCAACAATATTTAACTACTGACGAGTTTTTACAGCTGAGAAAAGAGTTAATTGAAGATGCTTTAGAATCTTGCTTGTGGTTAAGGAAGGGTAACTATCGTTGGTACCATGAGGGAAATGGATTTTCTCAACACAAAAATATAAAACAAGATAATCTTTTATCTATATTCAATTTACTCAACACTCTCACCATCAGACTGAAAAGCTGGCAAAAATTCTCTCCTCTCATCACTTCACCCCATCAGCGTCTTTTTTGTGCTAACCCTGACTTAATACAGCAAAACATCTCTTCTGGAAATCTTAATCCTACGTCCCTGGAAAAATTAGTTAAGTTAATGCAGGGTAAAACTCTCCGTCAAATTAGTCTCTTTTTAAAGCAAGATGAGTTAAACGTCGCTCAATTATTATTTCCCTACCTCAAGAATAATATTCTTCAACTAAAGTCCCCTGAAACTAATTTCGCTAAACTTCCCCTCATTCCCTCTTCAACTTCAAGGGATACTCCGAATAAACCCATCACTAAGTCACAACCACGGAATAGTTATCAAGGAACTCAAATGAACCCTGAGAAAACCTATAAAGTCGTCTGTATTGATGATAGTCCAACTATTTTGGAAATGATTAAAAACTACTTAGAACAGGTAAGATACGAAGTTTTAACTGTGGACAATCCCACACAATCCCTTCCTTGTTTATTTAAACATAAGCCTGATTTGATATTAATTGATTTCTCTATGCCTGGTATCAATGGTAATAAACTTTGTCGTATTATTAAAGCTAGTTCTTTTTTCAAGAAGACTCCTATAATTATGATTAGTGGGAACAGTAAAATGCTGACTCCTGAAAATATTCAAGCGGCAGGAGCAACGGATTATCTAGCTAAACCTTTTACTAAAGAAGTTTTACAACAAATGGTTAATAAGTATCTGTTAACCGATGCTGAAATTAATCAACAGATAACTACAACTAACACTAGTACCAATACTAATACTAATAATACTACTAATACTGATACTAAATCTCCCGTAATTCCCATACAAAAACACCAAATCCTATCACCGGATGATTTCGATAGAAAACCAATACAAATTGCTCGCAAGGATGAAGACATTGATTCCATTACTGGTTTACCTAATAGTCAGTGCTTTGAGAGATATTTATCTGATAACGTCAAAAATGCTGAAAAGACAGGATCTTCTTTTAGTATAATGACGATTACAATCAACAATTTCACGAATATTAAAGATACTTTGGGTGAAACTCAAGGGGATAGAATTCTCCACAATGTGGCAAGACAGATACAATCTGTAGTAAGAGCAAGTGATGTTATTGCTCGTCGCAGTGATAATGAGTTTGTGATTGTTTTTAATCAAGTCAAAAACCAAAAGATACTTGCAAAAATTAGCCAGCGAATACTCGAATCTATTGAACCATCGCTGATTCTATCCGAACATCAATTAAGTTTAGAATTGAGTCACACTGTCAAGATTCATTCTTTACTAAGGGTTTAATAAATCTATTCGATCCGAACTAGGAATTGTGTGTGTATATTTCATACATGGGGTGTGGGGGAGACATTTCGTCCCCCAATAGAATCGATGATTCTTAACGTCAGTTCCGTGTAAGGAAATTGTCCAAAAGTTTTATTAAGAGTCAAAAGACTCCAACCAACTTAAAATTAACTCATTCACTTGTTGAGGTTTTTCATCGTGGGGACAATGACCAGCGTTTTCGATAGGATAAAAGCTAGTATCTTGCCCATTTTCCGCTCGATCTTGATATATTTTTGAACCAGCAATAGGAGTCCAAGGATCATTGCTTCCCCATAAGACTAAAAGGGGTTGGTTAATCTGAGGTAATAAACTTTTGGGGTGAGGTCCAGGAGGAGCGGTTAATACGGAAGCAAATACTTTTTGCGCTCCAGGATCACAAGAGGGTTCATAGAGAATGTTAACCAGTTCATCGGTGACTGCGTTGCGATCGCTGTAAACTTGGTGCAAGGTACGGCGAATACGGTGTTTTTGACGAATACGATTAAATATAAACGTCCCAGTCACAGAAGAATTAATTAATTTGGTAAAGCTACCCATCACGAAGCGTAAAGGAAGATTCAACTCGTCGGGACGATGATTTAAACCGCCGGCGCAATTAATTAATACACCTCCTCTACTAATCTGAGGATAATCGGCCAAAATCATTAGAGCTAATAAACCTCCTATAGAGTTGCCTACAAAAATCGTCGGTTCATTTATATGACTCTCCCAGAAGTCTTTGATTAGATCTCGCCACAGTTCTACGTTATAGTCTAATTGAGGTTTATCAGAACCCCCAAAACCCAATAAATCTAAGGCATATACACGATAATTTTTTTGTGCTAGGTAGGGAATATTTTTGCGCCAATGTCCGATAGATGCACCAAAACCATGTATCAATAACATGGGTTTTCCTTGTCCTTCAACGGTATATTTAATCCTATGGCCCTGCCATTGCCAATAACTGGCTTCTAGAGGCTTATTTAACAGGCTTTCTGTTGTTATCATGATCAGTTTATAAAAAGTTATGAAAGTTGATATTTTTATTCATAATATAGCTTATTTTGCCCACAAAGGTCTTAAAAGAGCCATAATTTTTCTAAAGGGTTAACCAAGAGGATAAATCTCTACCGATTAAGTCTTGAAGTTTAAGAATATCGTCACGATACAAGTCCAAGAGCAACTGTTTTTCTTCGTTGAAGGAATCTACTTTTGATTTGGAGTTCATAGATATTAAAAAAGAACGAAGTTTTTGTCTTTTTTCTTCCGATAAAAGGGGTTTAAGCAGAGAAGCTGTGAGGGAGCGAAGAGGATTTTTCTGCACTAAAAGCTTATTGATACCTTCATTTTTTGGCATTTGTGCTACCTGAGATTTCTGAGATGTATCTGATTTAAAATCAGGATCAACCCCAATAGTTTTGTAGATTTCTCGCATAAACTCTTGATCGTTTTTGCGCAAATCGTCGTACAAAAGAATAGACACCTGTTCTTTACTAAACGCTTCAAAGTAATGTTTTACTTGTGTGTAATAATAGCCTTTTAAAATTATGAAAGACTTATTAGCTTTATACTCTATTTGCTCTTTCAAGGTTGTGTTTGATTGTGCTTCACGAACGTGCATCAAATAGTCTGAAATGGCCCTATCTACTGGATTTCTTAAAACAGCTATTAGTTTAGCATTGGGAACATAACGCTTAATTTGTTCTATGGAAGTTTCATGATGGAAAAGGTAGTTAGGAGAAATTTCTCCAACTGCTGTCTCGTTTGTTACATCTTTAAACAGGTTACTATATTGTTTAAAAGTTGCTATTTGTTTAGGTTTAAACTGATGTCCTTCTGCGGCTAATTTATCCCAGTCCTTTTCTAAAAAGTTGGGTTCTTTTACAGGACTCAAGTAAACATCAGGATGTTGCTTTAGATATTTATAAACCGATGTAGTTCCTGCTTTTTGAACTCCAAAAATTAAAAAGTTAGGCAGTTTAACGTTCGTATTATCCATTATTATAATTAAGTTTATATTGGTTTATGAATGTGAATAAAATAGGCAATAAATTCTTACTAAAAGGATTATTAACTTTAATAGTTAATTTAAATGAAAACGAGACAAAATCTACATACTTTACTGTTGGTGTGGTGAAAGAAATTTGTGCTAACTTTTTCAAATTATGGTCACAAATCTATGTCTCAAAATTGTTTGAAACCACTATAGCTGGTAAGGTAGGCAAAGCTTTAAGATATGGTCACAACTCTATATAAATCTATAATTTGCCCACCTCACTGCCTTATTTTTGTCAACGGATAACTAGACTTTATTTAAGTTAATTCCTGCTTCTTTAGCCATCGCATTTAAACCTTTCTTTTCTAAGGTTTTAATGGCCTTTGTAGATAGACGTAATCTTACCCAACGGTTACCTTCTGCCCACCATACTCTCTTCCATTGTAGGTTAACTTCTTGTAATTTCTTGGTGCGACGGTGGGAGTGGGATACAGCAAAGGCGTTATTTGCTTTTTTTCCTGTGAGTTGACATTTACGGGACATTTATAACCTCCTAGTTAATGTATTCTAGTCCGATCTTTAATCGTAGCAAACTCTGGAGGAGTTTTCTGCTCTCAAAAATCAGATTAAAGAAAATAGGGGTCAAGCTTGTCGACCCCCACAAAGTAAGATAACAAAAAAGATCCTATTTGTTGGGTTGGGGGGTCATGCGTAAATAAGGTTTGACTTCTGTGACTCCTTTGGAAAACTTTTGCTTTGCTTCTTCTGTAGAAATGGAGGGGACCACTACACAATCATCTCCATCTTTCCAGTTAGCAGGAGTCGCAACTTGATGGTAGTCCGTTAGTTGTAAAGAATCAATCACCCGTAAGATTTCATCGAAATTACGCCCGGTACTGGCAGGATAGGTTAAAGTAAGACGTAACTTTTTGTTAGGGTCAATGATGAAAACAGAGCGAACTGTGAGATTGTTGAGGGAGTTAGGATGAATCATTCCGTACAAGTCTGCGACCTTGCGATCAGGGTCAGCAATAATGGGATAATTAACGGTGGTGTTTTGGGTTTCGTTAATATCGTTAATCCAACCTTTATGGGAATCTACACTATCCACGCTCAACGCTAAAACTTTAACGTTACGTTTGTCAAATTCGGGTTTGAGACTGGCTACTGTGCCGAGTTCTGTGGTGCAAACAGGTGTATAATCAGCAGGGTGGGAAAAAAGAACAACCCAACTGTCTCCAGACCACTGATGAAAAGAGATGTTTCCTTCGCTGGTGTCTTGGGTAAAATCAGGTACAACGTCACCGAGTTGAAGAGCCATATTCGTAACTTCCTATACAATTTCAAAGGAATATTTTAATTACTATCACGGTAATTGCATAGGGCTTTGTAATTTTATACATTTATAAGAATTGTCCTTAGTCAGTTAATCAGTGAACGGTTATCTGTTGACTGTTGAAAAATATACAAATTTATGATAGTGATTCCCGATTCGGTATTTTATGCCATATTATAATTCTCTGGTTGCTAACAGTTTGTAAACTTTTAATACCAGTCTAGGAAAACCTTTGAGAACTCTCAATATGGGAATCACTACAGAAAAATCTTCTGTTCTCTGTTCCCCAAAACCATCACCTTTTGTACATTATAAAGTCACAAATTACCGTATTAAATAATAATAAATAAACTCATAAACTTGAATTGTATTTACTTAATACGACACAGATAATAAAGCCACATATCAGCACAAGCTTGCATATCAGAAAGTGTAGTCAATTCTAAACCACTTTGCCAAGAATATACTTTTATATTATTAAATATAGGTTCTAGTTGCTTGATTTGTTCTGAAGCACGAATATAATAAGTTTGTAAGCGAAAATTATGAGATTCATCCCTGAGAATAGCGTAATTATTTTGTTTGATAGTTTGATAGTTTACCGAAGTATTAAAACGACGTAAAAAAGCAAACATAACCAAATTAACATAACTTTTAAAAGGATTCCAACCTAGATGATATTGCCAATTGAAAACTTTTTCCATAGCTTGGAGATTATGAGTAGAAAAAAATAAATAACCCCCCGATTTACCCACCCGACTAATTTCATGTAAAGTTTTTAATCGATCTTCGTGGGAAATATAATCAATACCGTTAAAACTAAATAGAATCAAATCAAAATAATTATCCTCAAATTGACTCAAATTTCTCGCATCTCCAACCATTAACTTAATTCGCTGTTTGACACTCCTAAATCTTTCTTCACAAGCAGAAATCATTTCCGAAGAATAATCTATACCAACATATTCTTGAACCAAAGAAAAAAAATGTTTCGTAGTACGTCCTCCTCCCACCCCCAAATCTAGCATTTTCATAGTGGATAATCGATCTTTAAGCAACTTAATTAGAGTTTCTTCTGCTGGTTGTAACTGTTGTAAATATTGATAATAATTAACCACGTCCGAAGTTAAATAAGTCTGAAGATTTTTATCTTTGATCATGTTTTAAGTAAGTACACAAAATGAATTATGGAGCAGTCAGCAGTCAGCACTCAGCAGTCAGCACTCAGCATGGAATATTGATAACTGATAGCTGATAGCTGATAGCTAATAACTGGTAACTGATAACTGTAGAAACAGGATTTTACCTTTCATCGGTTAAAATCATGGTGTCACGACAAGACAAGTGGGGTGAGGATTGAAATATGAAGCTATTAAAAAGTCTTTTATTAGGACTGCTTGCTTCTCAAGGGATGGGAATAGCTGTTAATGCCAATGATCTCGAATATTGGGACTTTGATGTTCGTCAAAATCGCGTGGAAATCGTCACAGAAGAGGGAATTCGTCCCAAAGCTTCCATGATCGCTAACCCCACCCGTCTCATTATCGATTTACCTGGAGTTAATCTAGGAGAACCTAGCATTTCTCAAGACAGCATCAGTGGTTATGTCAAAGAGGTTCGAGTCGGACAGTTTAATCCCTATACTACTCGTATTGTAGTGGAATTAGGGCAACAATATTCCATGCGTCCCTGGGAAGTGAAGGTGCGAAGTTTAGCCCCCAACCGTTGGTACGTCCAGTTATCGGACTTTCAACCCCATTCTATCTATTCTTTGCCCGCAGAAGAACAACCGGTGGCCATTATTGTCCCCTTACCCACACCCAACAGTCCTGTGAATAGAGGAGGTGGTCGTTATACAGTGATGATCGATCCTGGTCACGGAGGGAGAGATCCTGGGGC
The DNA here is from genome assembly GCF_038442745.1 of Crocosphaera sp. Alani8. Classification (NCBI taxonomy): domain Bacteria; kingdom Bacillati; phylum Cyanobacteriota; class Cyanophyceae; order Chroococcales; family Aphanothecaceae; genus Crocosphaera; species Crocosphaera sp. Alani8. The sequence goes on along the minus strand of NZ_JARVCN010000494.1, from coordinate 1,489 downwards.
TATTGGTATAGGAGGATTGCAGGAAAAGAGGGTTGTTTTAGCCATTTCCACCGAAGTTGCCAAAATTCTAAGACAACGAGGTTTTAACGTGGTTATGACACGTTCTGGTGATGGTTTTGTCTCTTTAAGGGGACGGGTACAAAAAGCCGAAAATAGTAACGCCAATATATTTGTTAGCATCCATGCTAACGCCGTCGGGGGTAATCAATCTCGGGTAAATGGGTTAGAAACTTATTATTTTTCTTCCGGTTATCGCCTTGCGTCGAGCATTCATCGTAATATTGTGGGAAGGGTTAGTATAGCTAGAAATAGGGGTGTGAAACAAGCACGATTCTATGTGTTAAGAAAAACATCCATGCCGGCAGCTTTAGTGGAAGTAGGGTTTGTCACAGGAAGCATAGATAATCGTAATTTAAATAACGCCAGTTATCGTCAAAAAATGGCTGAAGCGATCGCCAATGGGATTACAGAATATCTACGTTGATCAACAGAATGTTCTTCAATAATTGATATTATGATTATTTTTGACGTAATTTAGTCGTTAAGAATCTCCCCTGCTCCGTGCTCCCATGCAATCCTCAGTAGAATCTTTAAAACTTATGGTCAAGGGCTTGACAAAGGGTAATCAATTAAGTGAATATGTTAGATGGACATTATTAGAGTTAGTTTATTTATAAACTATCTAGGGGCTATAACTCAGTTGGTAGAGTGTCACAATGGCATTGTGAAAGCCAGCGGTTCGAGTCCGCTTAGCTCCATTACTATTATCTTAAGAAAAGGTGTTGAGACTGTAACTTTACCCATAACTTTGCCGTTTTGGTAAGCTTATGGTTCAAAACCAAGTGAACGTCTTGCTTGGTGAAAAGCTCTACGAACTTCTCTGTCTCTAAAGATACCTGGTTTCTCCAAAAATTGGGAAACTAATGCTTCAGTGGGGTACTTCCCTTCTGCATAAATCTGTTGAACAATTTGTTGTACTTGTTCACAAGCCATTGTAATCCTTCGAGAACGAAGCTCTTGTTTGTATTTTAGATATCTAGCAGAAATAGAGCGACAGAGTTCAGGAAAATGACGATAAATAACTCTTTTATTATGTCCAAGACGCTTTGCCATTTCAGTCATCGGTATGGGAGTAGCGATTTTGTCTTTGAGAAAACCCTCAAGATGTTGACGAATACTATCATGATTAAACACCTTATCTGAGCATTTTGAAGAGGATGAAGGACTAAGCGTCGGTGAAACGAAGTTATCTCGCAACGAAACGGATTCAAGCGGTTTTCTTTCGATAAAATCCACCAAAGATACCTGAATCTGATGAAAAATATTTAATAAGACTTCAAATTGAGGAAGAACTTGTCCTTGTTGCCACATCCATACTTTATTTTTAGGATGGGATAAATAAGATGTAGATGCTAGAAAATCCCCTACAACTTGATAATGATACCAAATCCGCTCTTTTTAACCCCCTTATAAAACCCTTTACTAATAG